>DATMZB010000447.1:0-2632 GCA_035560655.1 Methanotrichaceae archaeon
ATTATAAGTACTGACTTTATGTGCGGTTTTAAAGTAAGGACTGATGCCTAAATTCGCGAAGTGTGGCAATGTTTAAATACTGGCGGGGATTCGGTCTATGTTATCCGCACTTGGATGGAAATATCCAGGGCGCAAGAGCATCAGTGCTCGAACGCGCGCTGCGCGTGAGTCGGCCTGAGACCCAGGCTCTGCGGAGGATTTAAATGAAAACTACTAAGAAGAGCAATCCGGGATTGAACCGCCTCATAAGCGACCTGAAGGCGGCGTCTCGTGATAATGGCGTAGCTATCTGGCGCGATGTCGCCAAGAGGCTGGAGAAGCCCAGACGTAACTATGCGTCTCTAAACCTCAGCAAGATCAACAGGCATACCGGAGCTGACGACACAGTTTTAGTTGCAGGAAAGGTCCTTGGCACAGGCGATCTGGACCACAGCGTGACTATTGCAGCCCTAGGCTTCAGCGGTCAGGCCGTCTCCAAGATAGAGTCTGCCGGCGGAAAGTGCTTGAAGATAGAGAAGCTGATGGAAGAGCATCCCAAGGGATCTCGCATAAAGATTTTAAGGTGATCTGATGATAGTTGATGCAACAGGTCTGGTCCTGGGACGTCTGGCAAGCGTGTCGGCTTCCCTCCTTCTGAAAGGAGAGGAGATAAAAATTGTCAATGCCGAGAAGGCAGTCATCACCGGGAGCAGAGAGGCCATATTTGCAGAATATGGACAGGCCAGGCAGAGGGGCGACAAGGAGAGAGGTCCCTACTTCCCAAGAAGGCCTGACATGATCATGAAGAGGACTGTTCGCGGAATGCTCCCCTACAAGATGGGACGCGGGCGCGATGCCATGTCCAGGCTCAGAATATATGTCGGCGTTCCAAGAGAGCTGCAGGGAATGCCGTTTGAGCAGCCAGAGGGCGCCAAGATGAGACAGAAGAACAGTATTAACTTTATTGAGCTTGGTGACCTGAGCCGAAGGCTTGGCGCAAACTTCTGAGAGGTTCGCTATGAAGGTAATTAACTCATCCGGCAAGAAGAAGACTGCCACGGCCCGTGCTACACTTAAAGAGGGCCAGGGCAGGGTCAGGATCAACAAGATGTCCCTGGACACCTATGAGCCAATGCTTGCAAGGCTCAAGATACTTGATTCCATAATTATAGCAGGCGATCTTACCAAGAACATGGATATAGACGTCATGGTCTCAGGTGGAGGATTTATCGGCCAGGCAGATGCAGTGAGGACGGCTATTGCTCGCGGCATAGTAGAGTGGACCGGCGACACTGCCCTAAAAGAGGCTTACTCTGAGTACGACAGAAACCTCCTGGTCAGCGATCACCGGCAGAAAGAGAAGAAGAAGTTTGGCGGCCCTGGTGCAAGAGCTAAGTACCAGAAGTCTTACAGGTGAAACTGATTGATTCCAGTTAGGTGCTTCTCCTGCGGCAGAGTTATATCTCACGTCTGGGAGGAATATAAAGAAAGGATTAAGACCGAGCCTCCCGGCAAGGTCATGGATGATCTGGGGATAGATCGATACTGCTGCAGGCGCATGCTCCTATCCCATGTAGAGATAGTGGACATGCTGAGAAGGTACCAGTAAAAGGGGGTTGTAGGGTAGCCTGGTCCATCCTACAGCGTTCGGGACGCTGTGACCTGAGTTCGAATCTCAGCAACCCCATCATACTCTTCCTTTTGAGGTGGCTATTTGAAGGGTGAGAAATATACAAGGTATGAACGCGCACGGATAGTCGGAGCGCGTGCTTTACAGATTTTCATGGGAGCTCCGGTATTCATCAATACAACGTCGATCGACCCTCTCGAAATAGCTCTAGAAGAGATGAAACTTGGCGTCATCCCCATAACAGTGACACGATATAGAAAGGATAAGGCAGAATTAATTAGGTAGGTGAAATTTTGGTTGAAGAAGATGAGGTGATTACGGTAGAGGGAGAATACGAGACTCTCATACCTATAGATGAGTATCTTGCTGCTGGCGTTCACATAGGCACCCAGCAGAAGACCAATGACATGATGAAGTACATTTACAGGGTCAGGACCGATGGCCTGTATGTTTTGGACGTCCAGTCCACTGACAAGCGCATAAGGCTCGCAGCCAAGTTCCTGGCAAATTATGACCCATCAAAGATACTGGTGGTATCTGCAAGACAGTACGGCCAGCGCCCGGCAACCATGTTTGCCAAGTCTATTGGGGCTAAAGCCAATGTCGGCAGGTTCATACCAAACACCCTCACCAACCCTGACTTTTACGGGTTCACAGAGCCTGACGCAGTCATTGCCACTGATCCAAGCGGCGATGCCCAGGCAGTCAATGAGGCCGTAGATGCAGGCATCCCGGTCATTGCTCTGTGCGATACCAACAATATGACCTCCAACGTCGATCTGGTCATACCCACAAACAACAAGGGCAGAAAGGCACTCACATTGATCTACTGGCTCCTGGCAAGGCAGGTTCTGCGGGAGCGCGGAGAGGAGAACAGGTTCAAGTACACTATCTCGGACTTCGAGATGGAGTTCTAAGGCATGAGATCTCCGGCTGTAGCGGGTCAGTTCTACTCTGGGACAGCATCAGGCCTCAATCGTCAGCTCGATGAGGCTTTCGATAACCTGACCATAGAAGAACTGC
>DATMZB010000448.1:0-5934 GCA_035560655.1 Methanotrichaceae archaeon
CGAACGGACCAGGGTCATGCCAAGCGATTTTGTCGCCCTCAAGTCCAGGTCAGAAGGCAGACCTATGCCGTCATCCCTGACCACCAGCGCCAGCTCTTTTCCGTTCAGGGCGTGCATCTCCAGGCTCACAAGCCCCTGGCGGCCGTCGGGGAAGGCGTGCTTCAGGCAGTTTGATACCAGCTCATTTATTATCAGCCCGCAGGGTATGGCCCTGTCTATGCCAAGAGTGGCATCGTCCAGATCAAACTCGATCCTGATCCGGCCGCCGGGCTCATAAGAGTACAGAAGAGACCTGCCCAGGCTTCTGGCGTACTCTGAAAATTTTATGCTGGATAGATCTGAGGACCGGTACAGCGTCTCATGTATGAGGGCCATGGACATTATGCGGTTCTGGCTCTCTTTGAAGGCCTCAACTGCATCTGAATTCTGAACGCGCCTAGATTGCATATTGATGAGGCTGGATATTATCTGAAGGTTGTTCTTGACCCGGTGGTGGACCTCCTTCAGCAACACCTCTTTCTCCTTAAGCGATGCTAAAAGCAGATCTTGAGCTAGCTTTCTCTCTGTGACCTCGACCATTACCGAGCCTATGTACCTCCGGGCTCCGTCTGCATCCTTGATTGGAAAGTAAGAGGCCAGCCAGTATCGCAATGCTCCAGGCTCCTTGGGGGTCTCCCCAATGACCTCCACATTCAAAGCAGGCTCGCCAGTATCCAGTATCCTCCGGCATAGGGGCACCAGGAATGGCGCCAGCTTTGGCAGGATCTCAGGAACAGTCCTGCCCATATGAAGCTCGGCGGGATAGCCATTCATCTGCGCCGCCATCTCGTTGATCTTGACAAATCTCAGCTTCTCATCGACAATGGCAAGACCCGCAGGAGATACGCTGAAGAATGCATTGAGCATCTCTTCAGCCCTCTTTCTATCAGAGATGTCTCGAACTATCGCCTGGAATTTGTTCTCATCCGTCATCCTGGCGTTTATCTCTATTGGAATGGTGGTGCCATCCTTTCTAAGCAGCCTTATCTCTATCCTTCGAGTCTCTCCAGGGGGGATGAACAGCAGATCAGGAGGCTGGGCTTCGCGGTCCTGTGGAGGTATCAGATCTATAAGCCTCCTCCCAATAATCTCAGTGCGTGTGAGCCCAAGCATCTCATGAGCCCTTGTGTTGACATCTATGCAGCATCCATTCTCGTCAGAGAGAAAGATGCCATCTGTGGCCTGCTCCACGAGCGATCTGTAACGAGCCTCGCTCTTGCTCAGGGCTTCTTCAGCAAGCTTGCGCTTGGTGATGTCCACAAATGTGGCCTGGCTGACAGGAGTGCCATCTGATTTATAAAAAACCGAGACCTTCATCTCAACCCAGACCAGGGACCCATCCTTGCGCATCCCGCGGTAATCGTATATATCAGGGACATCAGCGCCTTGAAGCCTCTCTCTATAGCGGGACCATACCATCTCACGATCTTCGGGGTGGACCCAGGCCCTCAAATCTTCTCCAGTGAAGGCCATCAGCTCATCTACAGAGTAGCTGGTTATTTTTGCCAAGGCCTGATTGACGAAGATTATGCGGTTCAGATCTATGATCATCAATCCCTGCTGGGAATTATCCACTAGATGGCGGTAGGATTCCTCAGCCTCTTTTCTCTGAGCTGCCTCCTTTTGGGCGGCCTTATTAAGAGCGATGTTCTCGTTTAGTACCATGACCTGGCGGACCGTAGCCAGTCCAAGGATCCCGCCAATCCCCAGGAGAAACGGGTAGATGGGATCGCTGATAAGGGGCTCATGTGCCCAGGCAAGCAGGAGATAGGCCAGGCCTATGGAGATGTAGGGAAGGTGCCTCGTCCATGAGAACTGCAGCTGCCGGAGATCTTTAGATCCTCCAAGGATATGTGACGCCTCAGCGTGCCAGATGCCTGCAAGTCCTACCAGGAGATAATAGAGAACCCAGATGTGATCTGCCCATCCGCCAAGGACAAATGTGCCCTGAATAGAGTGATATGAAAAGATCACATCTCCAGCAATATCCGCCGTGATTCCACATGCCAGGATGGCCATTGGTATCTGCTGCGGTGAGCTCATGCCGTGATATAGAAGCTCCAGCAGGGCAAACAGCAGCAGAAGATCGAGCACGGGATAGGCTACTGAGGTTGGCACTGCCACCTCTCCTCCTGCCAGGAAGAGAGGCCGGATTAAAAAGGCCCATAAGAGCATGGCTGCGGTGATGGTCACTATGCCCATGTCCAGAAGTATCTTGAGCCTCTCGCGCAGTGCGAGTCTGGCCATTGGCAGAAGGAATATCCCAAGTACAAACAGGATGTAGAACGCCAGGAAGTACTTATCGGCCATGGACAGGAAGGTTCGACCATAGTGGGGGACCCCATCGGCAGGCCAGAACAGGTTGCCTGAGAAGTCAAGAGCCTGTGCAAATGCCATGATCCCCCAGGCCAGGCGAGACCTCGATTTTGGCTCTGATCGCCATGCTGCATAGCCTAGGCCGATGACTGCCATGAAGCTGCTCCAGGGAAAGAGGGGATTGTCCTCAAGCGCCTGTACCAGGAGTTCGTTCTTCTGTGCGGCGAGCAATGCCCAGGAGAAGGCCTCTATGCAGCCAGACAGGGCGGCCGCAATGAAGAAAGATGCAGCCACCCGCTGGATCTCGGCGCTGCCCGCCAATCTCTGTCTAATCCCCAGACCATCCATATGCCACCTAAATCATGACAAGCGCATTTAGGACTTTCTATTAACATGGCATAATTTATCTATGCCAAATCCATGAAAAAGAATTTGTAAGCATACCACATCCTGCAACATATGAAGGAGAAGTGGCTCGCGGCCTGCGACGGCTCCTGGAGCGATATCAAGTCCAGGATCACCACAGCGCTGGAATCTGGTTTCGACTGCGTGATAGTCAAGCGCCAGCATATAGACCGGGTCAGAGAGCTGGGCGGCATTAAGGTGGCCTGCTTTGGCACGGAGCGCGGTCCCGAGGATATAATCATCATCGGCCGCGGGGGAGAGGGCGACGGATCGGTCTCTTTGCCAGACAAGCTGGAGCGGTCTGTGGACATAGCCCTGGCCAAGACCGTGGACGGCCCCAAGGCCGGATATGTGGTAGTTGCAGGAAAGATGTACGAGGAGTTTGCAGTGGAGCTTGGGCGCCATGTGGATTACCTCATAGTCATAGGCACTGACTGGAAAGTCATTCCTCTTGAGAACATGATAGCCGGACTGCAGGGGACCGAGACTAAGATAATAAGCGGTGTGAAGAGCGTGCAGGAGGCTGGAGTAGCCCTGTCAACTCTGGAGAAAGGCTCAGACGGCATACTCCTCGATTCTACAGACCTCTCAGAGATCAAGCGCGTTTCTGAGGCCGCGGAGCAGTCTGAGATGGGCAGCTTAAAGCTGTCTCCCGTCAAGGTCACTGCGATCAAGGCAGTTGGCATGGGAGACAGGGTCTGCGTGGACACATGCAGCCTGATGAGGGTTGGCGAGGGAATGCTTGTCGGGTCCCAGTCCAAGGCCTACTTCCTTGTCCAGAGCGAGTCTGAGGACAGCCCATATGTTGCAGCAAGGCCCTTCAGGGTGAACGCCGGAGCTGTACATGCCTATGTCAAGGTTGGGGATAAGACCAGGTACCTCTCTGAGCTGAAATCAGGCGACGAGGTGACGATAGTGGATAAGGAGGGCCGGACCCGGACGGCTATAGTTGGAAGATCCAAGATAGAGAAGAGGCCGATGATGCTAATTGAGGCCGAGGCCGAGGGTCAGAGGATCTCTACGCTACTGCAGAACGCAGAGACAATAAAGCTGGTTGGTCCAGACGGCCTGCCAAAGTCAGTGGCTGACCTGAAGGTCGGAGATGAGGTCCTGGCATACCTTGAGAGCGGGGGCAGGCACTTTGGGATGTCTATAGAGGAGAGCATAATAGAGAAATGAAGATGTAGAGATGACAGACAAATTGAAGCCCCGGATAGTGGCAGCTATTACCAGGGCTGACGAGGCAGCCAGGGCAGAATCCCTGGGCGCTGATATGGTGGAGATCAGGATGGATCTGGTCGAGGGAGACCCGCTGGACGTCCTGGGAGCTGCAAGGCGCTCTTGCGGCCTTCCAGTTATAGCGACCAACAGGATGAGCTCAGAGGGCGGCAGGTTCCATGGGAGCGAAGAGAAGAGGATGGAGCAGCTCATCGAGGCCTCAGCCTATGCCGATTTCATGGACATAGAGCTCAGGGCTGAGGGACGAGAGTGGCTGATGAACAAGGTCGACCTGCCGGCCATTGTATCCTACCATGACTTTCATGGCACTCCGGGTCCCGAGGGGCTCAGGTCCATCCTGGCAGAGATCTCCCGTGCTGGTGCATTGATAGCAAAGATCGCAGTCACCCCAAAAGGCCTGAAGGACTGCCTGGATCTGCTTTCTCTGGTGCTGGGGTCTGATATGCCTCTATGCATCATAGCCATGGGTGAGATTGGAATGCACCTGAGAGCAGTAGCGCCAATATACGGCTCTGCACTGACATATGGGTACATCTCAAAGCCCACGGCTCCAGGCCAGATGAGCGTGGCTGAACTCAGATCCGCCATTGACCTATTATGGCCAAGCGCTACTCTCTAAGATTGAACTGAAACCTCGCCAAAACTGGGATAATACTGATCTGCAGGAGAAGCAGGATTTAAGCATGCTCTGTACAATGCATTGGATGCACATGTACCAGGCAGCTCTGGCGTTGGCTCTACTAGTAGCATTATGCTCCGGTATTATGCTCCGGTGCCTCACCCGTACCAGTTGGCTATGAGGTGATACCTGCAAAGGTGGTGATCGGTGAGATCAAGGCTGGCAGGCCTATCAATTTAAACGGCACTTTTGTAGAGGGGGATCTGAACATCAGCATGGGTCAGAAGCCTTCAACCTTGCGCGGGAGGATTGGAATCACTAACTCCATCATAAACGGATCATTGATCGCTGATCGGGTGGACTTTGAGAACGCAGTCTCCCTCAACAATGCTGCGATCCCCGGTGACGTCAGCTTCGCCAGTGCCCGACTTATGGGGGGTATGACCATCGTGTCCACCAGCATCGAGGGAAAAGCTGGCTTTAGCAGCTGCGAGTTTTATATGTACCCTTTTTTTAGATATGATGTTTTATAAGGATGCAGATTTTTCGCTTGCCCAGTTCAGGGATACGGCTGCCTTTTTAAACAATCATTTCTATGGCAATGCAAGCTTCTATGTGGCCTCTTTCCAGAGGTCGCCTATCTTTGATGGTTCGAGCTTCGCCAAGTTTGCGGACTTGAGATTGGCCTTCATTCATGGAAATGCTTTCTTTGATGGAGCCAGGTTCGATGATCGTCTCTCTCTGAATGAGGCTCAGTTTGATTAGCTCTTCATCCGTTGGAGTGCCCTCAAGGGACATCTGGATTGGGATGAGTCTACCTATATTGATCTCATAGATAGCTATAACAAAATTGGATGGAGCTTCGATGCTGATGACTGCTACTATGACTACAGGAAGCGCATGATGTTTCTTGATCTCAATAAGGATTCCATAGTAGATATGAGGCCCTGGGACTGGCTCGCCTGGCTATTGTATGGCTTTGAAGTGAGGCCTGCCTATCCCCTGGCCTGGTCCGCCTTCTTTATAACGGCGTTCGGACTGGCCTACTGGCGGGGCAGAGGAGTGTGGAAGGTGACTGATGGCGGGAAAACCATTTATATCTCTCTTCTGGATGCCATCAACTTCAGCGCCAGGACATTCACCTGTGAGACGATCTCAATCCTTACTCCTCATACCAGCCTTCGGCCCACAGAGAAGTACATCAGGATATCAATAGCTGAGAGGATTCTTGGATCTATATTCTTGGCCCTCTTTGCTACATCCCTTTGGCATGTGATTCTGAGATAGCCGCCTGCAGGATATATCGTCTATTGTAT
>DATMZB010000449.1:0-8242 GCA_035560655.1 Methanotrichaceae archaeon
GATGCCGGGCTTTGGGCTGAAAACAGCTGATAGCAATGCGGTGAGATATTATATATACAAATCTATCGATAATCCAGGAATTTATGAAGTCAGAGGTTCTGCGGCCACTGGCGACTTCACCTGGAACGCCCAGAACTTCCAGGGGTTCTACTATGACCCTGACAAAGATATAGGCACAGAAGTGCTCAGTGCAGGCCTCACAGAAGGCATTTCTCTCAGCGGCGATTCGCCCTATGGCCTGACATATCGGACCATGGCACAGGCCAAGTCGTTCAAGTTCTCGGATTGGGGCCAATATAATATCATAGGGTTCCTAGGGAAGGGGTACTTTGCAGGATATGCTCAAGAATCTGACTCAGATCCATCTCAACAGATACTTCGTATCAATTCTAAGAGCCCAAATTTGCTGAACACAGATGGATTAAGTGAGATACTATTCGATGATAACCGCGAGCAGACCGTTCCCAAAGGGAGCAGTTTAAAGCTGAAACAGGGATATGAGCTGCTGATAAAGAGCGTAAACCAGGATGGACAGGCCTATCTGGAGCTTTTAAAGGATGGCAAGGCCATAGATAGCAAGATACTGGCACCTTCAGCAGAAGGAGCCACCATGGCTGATAAGACCTACTGGTATGCAAAGGCCTTTGGTAGTTCAAACATAGTGACTCTGGCGGTCCATCTCAAGAACGTCTACCGGGATGAGGATGTGGCTGCAGCGACAGTAGATGGCATCTGGCAGATCTCAGATCAGTTCATGCCCATCAAAGTCGGATCGCAGTACGGCCTGATGAACGTGGCCTCTTATAGTGCCGACAGCTTGACCATGGATAACAAGGATCATGCCATCAGGCTCAGCAGAAATAAAGATATCTCTATTATGCCCGGACTGAATATTCGTGTCGCTGACAATGATACCTTGAAGTACTACCCCTATACGACGGTGACTGTAAACGAGAGCACAGTTAAGTCTGCACCTGAGGGGACCGGGCTTCAGAATGAGGCTCCGGGGATTATGCCCGAAGCTGAGAAGACCTCTTACTCAGAGGGATCGCAGGACAATTTGACCGCTGCCAATGAAGATAAGGGGATCACCACAGGCAAACAGAGAGAGAACACCTCAAAGGCTATAGACCCTGGAATATGATTGGCGTCAGGCAATAATCGGCAGGTCCATGATCCGGGTCCTCACTCCTTTTTTATGCACTCTCCCTTAGAAGAGAAAAAATGCTGGGCATTCTTGCCAGCACTTGAGTTCGGCTCAGTAGTTCTCGCCAAGGAGCTCGAAGTATGCCTGGGCGTGCTTGCATGCCGGGCACTCATCAGGCGCCCCGGTTCCTTCATGGATGTATCCGCAATTGCGGCATCTCCAGGCCACCTTTCCATCTCTCTTGAAGACTGCGCCGTTCTCAATATTCTTGAGCAGGGCGAGATACCTCGTCTCATGCCCCCACTCTGCTGCAGCAATATTTCGAAGCGTTATGGCGATCTCAGGGAAGCCTTCCTTCTCAGCAGTGGCTGCAAACCCGGGGTACATGGTAGTGTACTCATAATTCTCGCCGCCGGCTGCCTCCTTGAGATTGGCCTTTGTGTCCCCGATGATGCCAGCCGGAAAAGCCGCGCTTATTGTCACATTGCCGCCCTCAAGGAGCTTGAACAGGACCTTAGCATGCTCCTTCTCATTATCGGCCGTGTCCAGGAAGATGGCCGCCATCTGCTCATAGCCCTCCTTTTTGGCCTGGGAGGCGAAGTAAGAGTATCTGTTTCTGGCCTGTGACTCTCCTGCGAATGCCGTCAGCAGGTTCTTCTCGGTCTGGGTACCCTTGAGGCTCTTCATTATCTCATCTCCATTACACGGAATTACCATACTTAGCATCAGGTTATTCTTAAATCTTTTTACATTTCATCAATGAAATAAGATAGATATACCGTTTTTATCATATCTATTGTGGCATGCTTTTACATAGCACTCCGACGAGGCTAAAGTGCGCTGTGGGAGCTGCCACCGGGGAGGTTGATTATGGCATACCTCTGAGCCGCACTCACGGCATCAAACCCCTCAGGCCCCTCATGGAGACCATCTCTTATCCGGACTATGAGCTGGCTGCTTCCGGCATCTGATAGAGAGGTGTCCCAGGTCCAGGCACTGCTGGTGCTCCAGTCCCTGATTATCTGCCACTTATTTCCAGTGGCCGGCCCCTGCAGCAAGAACTGGTAATACATTCTGTCTCCTTCTGGATCGCTGGCAGCTGCCGCCCATTTCACTGATGTGCCAACTTTCTGAGGGCTCTTCTTATCCGGGTCCAGGCTGATTGCTGAGGGAGCCTGGTTTGGCTGAATATGGGGCTGAGGCTGCGGCTGTGACGCCTCCTGTTCAGAGCTGGCAGGCACCGCCACAATCTGAATAGGCGCATCCGAACCTGGGGCTTTGTCCCCTCCATGGAAGCTCATGGCAAGGCCCAGCAAAACAAGCACTATCAAAGCCGCAGCTATCTTCTTTATATCCATGCCAAAAGGCATGGCGAGAGGGCTCTTTCTGGCAATGCGATATTCAGCCATCTCCCAGTCGTCCCAGCCCTCGGGACCGGCATGGAGCCCATCACGTACCTCGGCCTTGATCATGTTATGGCCGGCATCTCGTGGGCCAGTTTTCCAGGCCCATTTGCTGTCTATGATCCAGCCGGTCATCTCAGTCCAGATGCCATCGGTAGATGGGCCCTGGAGCCAGAACTTGTAGTAGACGGGATCGCCATCGGGATCTGAGGCCCTGGCTGTCCAGATAACTGTAGATCCTGCTGGCTGAGGGCCTGCCTGATCAGGGCTGAGGTCTGTCATTATTGGGGGAATGTTCTGAGACTGGGAGCTTCTGAGAGCGCGGTAGGCCTCAGAGATCTCTATGAACTTGTCCTCGTAGGCATGCCTCTTTTTGGATGAGCCGGAAAAGCATCTGTCCGGGTGCCACTGCTTGGCCAGCTTCCAGTAGGCGCGCTTGATCTCATCCTGGCTGGCGTCCTGGCCTACACCTAGGACCTGATGATAATCCTTTCTCATAGTTCCTCATGGACTTGGTCATATAGGGCTTACAGGCACCAGGAAGAATTGGATACTCCAGCTTAATTACATTACGTGCCTTACGCCAGCAAGCCTCAACGCCCATCCTGTGGCAAGGCAGCATCCTGCTAGGAAACGTATATCTGCATGTTGGGTTATAAACCAAGGCGGTGTTCTCATTGTCTCTCGGCAACGTTCCAATCCTCGTGACCTGCGGCCTGCCATATGCCAACGGGCCCTGTCACCTCGGCCATTTAAGGACATATGTACCAGCTGATATCTTCGTCAGAGGCATGCGCAAGATGGGCCAGGATGTGCTTTTCGTCTGCGGCACAGACGCCCACGGAACGCCCATAGTGGTCAACGCCGAGTCCCAGGGCACCACGCCCCACGAGCTGGTGGCCAAGTACCACCAGCATTTTGACCAGATCTTCAAGGGCATGGAGGTCAAGTTCGACTACTTCGGGGATACAGATGACGCGGCCAACCACGACAGAACCCAGGAGATAGTAAAGGCTCTTATGGACAGGGGCTATGTCTATCCAAGAGAGATAGAGCTTGCCTACTGCCCGGCCTGTAAGCGCTTCTTGCCTGACCGGTACGTAGAAGGGATCTGTCCCTACTGCGGTGTGGGCGCCAGGGGCGACGAGTGCGACCAGGGCTGCGGCCGCCACCTGGAGCCGGGCGAGATCAAGAACGCAGTCTGCAAGGTCTGCGGAAATAAAGCCGAGTACAGAAAGCAGGTCCACTACTTCTTCAAGCTCTCAGAGTTCAAGGATTTCCTGCTGAACTATCTCGAGACGCTTGGGGGGACCGCCAGCGCCAGGAACTATGCCATTGAATGGGTCAGGCAGGAGCTCAAGGACTGGTGCATAACCAGGAACATGTCCTGGGGGATCAAGTTCCCGGGACATGACGATCTGGTGGTCTATGTCTGGGTGGATGCGCCCATAGGCTACATAGCCTTCACAGAGGAGTGGTGTGCACAGAATAATGCTGATTGGGAAAGGTACTGGAAGCGCCCGTCAAAGATAATCCACTTCATAGGCGGGGACATAGTATATCATCACTGCATATTCTGGCCTGCCATGCTCAAAGGGGCCGACTACACACTGCCAAGTGCAGTTGTGGCCAGCGGGATGCTCAAGGTAGATGACAAAAAATTCTCCAAGAGCAGGGGCTATGTGGTCTGGGTCAAGGAAGACTACCTTGATAGGGGATTACATCCGGACCTCTTGAGATACTATCTTGCAAGCTACACATCGCACAACAAGGAAGTGAACTTCGCCTGGAAGATATTCGGTGACAAGGTCAACACAGAGCTTGTAGGGGCTCTTGGCAACTTCTTCAACCGGGCCCTGACATTCAGCGTGAAGAACTTTGATGCCAAAGTGCCAAGCGGCCAGATAGATACAGAGGTTCTGGCCAGGATCGAGGCATCAGTTGGAGAAGTCTCTTCAAAGATTGAGGATTATGAGTTCAAGATGGCTGCAGACGGCATACTGGCCCTTGCAGCTTACGGCAACACCTACTTCCAGTCTCACGAGCCCTGGAAGCTGGTCAAGACCGATATGGCAAATGCAGGTGCAGTCCTCAGGTCCTGCCTGCAGATCGCCAAGGCTCTGGCAATACTAATGGAGCCTTTCATGCCATCAAAGATGCAGGATGCATGGAGGCAGCTGGGCCAGGAAGGCTCAGTTGAAAAGGCGCAGTTTAAAGATTGCCTGGTGCCGATATCTGAGGGCCAGAGGCTTGGGACGCCCAGCATCCTCTTCAACAGGATGGAGGATGCCACCATCAAGGACCTGGAGGAGATATTCAGGCAGAGGATGGCCTTGGCTGAATCTAAGGGAAAGAAGGAGCTGGAGACGAAGCCTGAGACTGTATCCTATGAGAGCTTCAAGGCCATTGAGCTTAAAGTCGGCGAGATAAAAGAGGCCGAGAGGATCAAGGGCTCCAACAAGCTTCTCAAGCTCATAGTGGACATAGGGACTGAGAAGAGGCAGGTGGTGGCAGGCATTGCTGAGGCCTACAAGCCAGAGGAGCTGGTGGGCACACAGGTGGTGATGGTGGCCAACCTGGAGAAGGCCAAGCTCTTCGGCGTCGAGTCTCAGGGAATGCTTCTGGCTGCAGACCTCGGAGGAAAAGCAGTGCTTCTGAGGCCCCAGGAGAGGGTTGAGCCCGGAACTAAGGTAAGATAGGAGGTTTTTCAATGCTACAGGTCGAGAACCTATCCAAGAGTTACAAATTAGGAGATAAAGAGATCGTTGCCCTGAAGGATGTGAGCTTCACGGCCAGAGATGGAGAGATCCTCGGCTTCGTAGGGAGGAGCGGAGGGGGCAAGAGCACTCTACTGGAGATCATAAGAGGCATGGAGGGCTTTGACTCGGGAAAGATCAATATCTATGGTCTTGAGATCGGGCCTGGATCCAGCCCGGAGGCAGTCCGCGAGCAGCTGAATATCACCGCCATCCATCTCCAGAGGGACTTCGCCTTGTGGACCGAGTCTGTGCTCAAGAATGTTGTCAGACGTGTCTATTCAAGGACCACCGGCTACGAGGCCCTGCCAACTGTTGAGGATGCCAACTACGACCAGATTTATGAGGAAGCCATGTACTACCTAAGGCTGGTAGGTCTTGAGAAGAGGGCTTTGCAGCTGGCCACCATCCTAAGCGGTGGAGAGAAGCAGAGGCTGCTCATAGCCCGCCAGCTGGCCAAGAAGCCAAAGGTACTGCTCCTGGATGAGCCGGCAACCATGGCATGCCCTGCGACCAAGCAGGAGGTCTTAGACAGCATACTGAACATCAACAGGGAACTCAAGCTCACAATTCTGGTGGTCTCCCACCTGCCCGAGGTACACGAGTACCTGGCAGACAGGCTGATATGGCTGGACAAGGGCAGGATAGTGGATGAGGGCGAGACCTATCCAATTCTAAAGAAGTTCATGTCAGGCATAGGAAGGCTCGAGCCTCTCACTCCAAGGCCGTCTCCCGAGCCCGCAATTAAGGTCGAGGGGCTGTGCAAGCGCAGCTATCTTGTGGGGCCTGGAGAGGTGCTGAACTTAAAGGACCTCAGCTTCAAGATAAACAAGGGTGAGATAACCTCCCTGATAGGGTCCTGCGGTGCTGGCAAGACCACCATCCTGAAGATCATAGAAGGGCTGAAGATGCCTGATGAAGGCACGGTCTCATACAGGTTCGGCGACCAGTGGGTGGATATGAACACCTACTCCCCTTACAGGATGCCGATACGCAGGACCGTAGGCATAATGTACCAGGAGTTCTCCCTTTACCTCGGAGATACCATACTGGACCAGATAGCCTACCAGCTGGGCATCAAGGGCGAGGACGTTGTAGAGCATGCCAGGGAAGTGGCAAAGGAGCTGGGCATTGACGATAAGATTCTGGACATGATCTACACCATGACAGATATGCAGGAGGAGGATGCCAAGGCTGCTCTTGAGTCACTGGGGCTCACCAGGGGCGTCTTTAAGGAGCTCTTCCCGGTCTTCCCGACCACTGAGGCCAGGACGTTCGCAGAGCCGGTCTTCAAGCTCATGGCTTTAGACCTGAATGTGCTAGACAAGATATCTGAACAGCTGAGCGGCGGGGAGCGGGTCAGGGCGGCCATAGCCATTCTTCTGGCCGCCAAGCCTGAGATCCTCATACTGGACGAGCCTTTTGGAGATATCGATCCAATAACCTTAAGAGAGGTATCCAACTCCATAAAGAGGATCAATGCAGAGCTTGGAACCACTGTGCTGCTTGTCAGCCACCATGTGGACTTTGTCAGGGAGATCTCTCATCGGGCCATGCTGATAGAAAATGGCTCCATAGCGGCAGATGGAGACCCACAGCAGGTCTGCGACCTGTTCATATCGAGGTGCGGGGCGGATTATCTCAAGCACAGGCCTAAAGAGACCTGCGTTTAATCCGCGGTGAGATTATGGATAGTGAGCTAGAAGAGATCTTTGGGCAACTTTCGGATCAGATCTCCGAGGAGGAGTTCCAGTCCAGGATAGATGAGAAGGTCTCTCTCATGGGCGGCCTGTGCGATAAGAGGACTGCGGCAATGCTTGTTGCAAGAGAGCTTGGAGCAAGCGATGTTCTCACAAAGATTGGCCGTATCAGGCCCGAGACCGGGACCGTTACCTTCCTGGGACGGGTGCTGTCCATATCAGATGTCAAAGAGTTCAAGAGGTCTGACGGCTCCACTGGAAGGGTGGCCAACATCACCCTTGGGGATGAGACTGGCACTGTCAAGGCTGCGCTCTGGGATGAGGCTACTGAGCTCATCAAGTCTGGAGACATAAGGGTAGATCAGTGCCTGAAGGTCCGGGGACTTGCCAAAGAGGGCTACTCAGGGACTGAGATCAGCATCGGCAGGAATGGCGGCTTTGAGGAGGTTGACCAGGACATAAGGGCAAGGATTGAGCCTTACAAGATCTCAGAGATCCGCAGAGACATGGGAGAGGTAAACCTGGTGGCCAGGGTGGTGGATCCAGGAACGCCTCGCGAGTTCCTCAGAAAGGATGGGACAAAGGGACTGGTCAGGACTGTGGTGCTGGGCGATGACACAGGAAAGATCAGGCTGACTCTCTGGAACGACCAGGCCAGGATGGATCTGGCCAGGGATGATACCCTGGAGGTCATAAACGGGTCCACCAAGGAGAGGTACGGGCAGGTGGAGATTCAGACTGGCGGATACACAGTTGTCAGAAAAAGCCATGCCCAGGTAGAGTTCCAGGAGAAGATGGTGCCGATATCAGACCTGAAGGCAGGAATGCTCTGCAGCGTCTCTGGATTTGTCACAGGCCTTGGTGAGGTCAGAGAGTTTCAGAGGAGCGATGGAACTCCTGGCAGGGTGGCCAGCATTTACATCTCTGACCAGACAGGCAGGATCAAGGTAGCCTTATGGGGAGAGCACGTCGGCCTGATAGAGGGCTTGGACCTGGGGCAAAAGGCCGAGATCATAGATTGCCAGGTCAAGAACGGCTGGAACGATGAGCTGGAGATAAGCTGCGGCTGGAGGACGAGGATTACTTTCGCCCCGCCCTCGCAAGTGAGTTAAAGCTTATATGTCATCACCTCCAATTGAGGAACATAATAGATGGCAATAAAATTACTAGAAGATCTGTCAGGCGTTGGGCCTGCCATCGCTCAAAAGTTGAGAGAGGCAGGATTCAATTCTATAG
>DATMZB010000450.1:0-8936 GCA_035560655.1 Methanotrichaceae archaeon
CTTTGGCATCAAGGCTGATGGGTTCTCATTGAAGCTTTGATCTGATCAGGCAGTGCTTCATGATTTTGCACTTTTTACAAATTCTGCCCATTTATCCAAAGACTGCCATAATGCCGGGCATATAATATAGGACCGCCTGAATGTAGGGCCAACGACCTCTAGAAACAGGTTGCGCTGATTGTTCCTGATGGAAGCGAAAGCCTTTTATCTCTTCTAGTTGACTGACAGTCAGTCGAATTTCTGGGAGAAAGGAATCAGATCATGGAAAACGACCGTTCAACCGCTGACAAACGTAAGGCATCTGTAGCCAGGCTCTCAGTGGCCTCTAACGCCATGCTGGTCCTGCTGAAGCTCATAGTGGGCATAGCCATTGGATCGGTATCGGTGATCTCTGAGGCCATCCACTCCGGGGTGGACCTCCTGGCTGCAGCGATAGCCTACTTCGCAGTGAAGACCTCAGGCAAGCCTGCAGACTCTGAGCACCCCTTCGGCCACGGCAAGGTTGAGAACATATCCGGCACTGTTGAGGCCCTGCTCATATTCGCAGCTGCTGTCTGGATAATCTTTGAAGCCGTCAAAAAGCTCATGAACCAGGAACCTCTGGAGGCACCGGGCCTCGGAGTGGCAGTCATGATGATCTCTGCCATGGCCAATATCTTCGTCTCCAGGAGGCTGTTCTTGGTCGGAAAAGAGACCGACTCAGTGGCATTGCAGGCCGATGCATGGCACCTGAAGACAGATGTGCTGACATCAGCCGGGGTCATGAGCGGCCTGGCAGTGATCTGGATAGGAGGCATGCTCTTTCCAGGCCTGGATCTCAGGTGGGTAGATCCAGTGGCCGCCATTGGAGTGGCTCTGCTGATCATCAAGGCCGCCTGCAAACTGACCATAGAGTCCGCCAGGGACCTGCTGGATGTGAGCCTGCCCCCAGAAGAGGAGGGCGCCATACGCAAATGCATATCAGCCTTCGCACCTACTGTCAGAGGATTTCACAAGCTCCGCACCCGCAAGTCGGGCTCAAACAGGTTCGTTGAGTTCCATGTGCGGGTGGAAGCCAGCATGTCAATAGATGAGTCCCACCGCATAGCGGACATGATAAGCTGTGACATAAAGCACCAGTTCCCGGGAACGGTCGTTACCATACATATCGAGCCCTGCAACTGCGCACTGGCAAGCGAAGGCAGCTGCGGCTGCCTGTTGAAGGAAGATGTCAGGAACGCCATGAGGAGAAAGGCCCAGGAATCGACGGAATGAAACAGATTAGCGCCTAGTACATCCAGGCTGGAAATATAACCACGATTCCATCTTTCAGGTGAGGTGGGCCCCCTGCTGCATCAGCGGTACTGTTTCAGTCTCATCGTACTGGACAATGAGTACCGAACAAAGAGCACTAAACAAAGAAAGACCGGTACAACTTTCTGGGGGCGCCACTAACTACTGGGTGTCTCAGGCCGACGGCCCCCCTGACCCCGCGTCCGCGGGGAACACTTATGCATATAGGCCAGAGCTGGGGAAAAAGTATGATGGCATCAGAGTCGCATATCTTCAACCTAACTGCCATGATAACGAGCGTGCTGTCGCATCCATTAAACGGTCCTCGGCCAGCGCTTGCCTAGATACTTAAATGTCCCCCGCGGACGCGGGGTCAGGGGGGGGGCCCGCCACGGCCGTGAGTGGCAGCCCAGTTCGTCGGTATTTGACCCAAAGGACGATTTTTCGGCCAATATGCAGACAGTACAACGAGGCTGAAACAGCACCACGGATGCAACAGGATGAACCACCTCGCCTGAAAGAATAAAGTGCAGTCCTATTTCAGCCTGGATGCACTAGGCACACTACCGGCCGCCTTTCTCTTTCTCCATCGCCTCTTTTGCCAGCCTGATAGCACATAGCTCGTTGCACATAGTACAGGTCTCTGTATCCAGCCCGCGCCTGTGCCTGATCTGCCTGGCCTTGACCGAATTTATGGCCGCCCTGAACTGGCCGTCCCAGTCCAATGCCGCCCTGGCAATGGCCATATCATGATCCCATGCCCTTGCCCTCTCCCTGACCCCGGGCCTGGTGAGATCTGCAGCATGGGCAGCGATCCTGGTCACGAAGGTTCCCTCTATGATGTCGTCCTTGGTTGGAAGGTCCAGGTGCTCGCTTGGGGTTGTGGCACACAGGAAATCTGCGCCGGCCATGCCGGCTATGGTTCCTCCAATGGCTGCGGTGATGTGGTCGTACCCGGGAGCAATATCCGTCACAAGCGGCCCCAGCAGGTAGAGCGGAGCGTTCCTGGTCAGAGACTTCATGGCCTTGACGCTTGTCTGGACCTCATCTGCCGGCACGTGCCCCGGCCCCTCAACCATTGCTTGCACCCCAGCTTTGCGGGCCCGGTCAACCAGCTCTCCCAGGGTTATGAACTCCATGTACTCCGGGCCGTCGCTGGCGTCCTCTATGCAGCCCGGCCGCAGGCCGTCGCCCAGGCTCAGAGTGAGCTCGTGCTCGCGGGCGATCTCCAGCAGGTAGTCGTACTCGGCATAGTAGGGGTTCTCCTCTCCGGTCTCTGCCATGTACTTCATTGTGATAGATCCGCCGCGGCTGACGACGCCCATTATTCTAGGATCGTTTTTCAGCCTCTCTATGGCGACCCTGTTCACCCCAACGTGCACTGTAACGAAGTCAACGCCCTCCTTGGCCTGCTGCTCAAGGGCGTTGAAGAGGCCCTGGGATGTGAGCTCCTTCCTGACTGCTGCCTGGTAAATGGGCACTGTGCCGATGGGCACGCCCACCTCTCTCAGCATCCTGCGCCTGATCAGGCCTAAGTCGCCTCCGGTGGATAGATCCATGATAGTGTCCGCGCCTGCCTCCACTGCTGCCAGAGCCTTATCTATCTCCACATCGGGGTTGTCCAGGGACTGGGCTGTGCCCACGTTTACATTGACCTTGGTCGAGAGAAGCTCCCCTACGCCCATAGGCTCAATCTCCCGCCTGGCGTTCCTGGGTATGACCACTCGACCAGCTGCCACCAGCCTGGCCAAACTGGCCGGCTCTATTCCTTCGCGCTCTGCCACGAGGTCGATTGCCTCTGGCACGAGCCCTCTGCGTGCCTCTTCCATCAGGGTCATAATACCTACTTATATCGTATGAGCTACATTCCTTCTGAAGGTGTTTCAATGGTAGAGGTGCATAAGGTTAGCGGTGCCGCATATGACAGCAACGTATACCTGGTCATGGACGAGAAGCCAATCCTTGTGGATGTTGGCATGAGCCCGGTCCCGACACTGAAGAATATAAAGAAATATATAGATCCAAAAGAGATCCAGATGATAGTCCTTACGCACTGCCACCACGACCACACTGGGGCTGCACCCGCCATCAAAGAGGCCACTGGCGCCAAGCTGATGATCGATAAGTGTGAAGTCGGATTGCTTGGCGACGACCTGACAACCCTGGCCTATATGTTCGGCCAGCTGGCACCGGAGTGCAAGCCGGATCAGGTGCTCTCAGACGGCATGGTCTTGGATATCGGCGAGTGGAAGCTCCAGGTGATGGAGACTCCAGGCCATTCCCTCGGGTCCATCTGCCTCTATGAGCCCACTGCAAAGGTGCTCTTCTCTGGAGACACAGTCTTCCCTGATGGGAACATCGGCAGGACCGACCTTTACGGCGGCAACACGGAAGAGCTGATCAAGTCCATAGAGAAGCTGACAAAGCTCGACGTGAAGGTCATGTACCCCGGCCATATGGAGGAGACGGATCAGGACGTCAACCGCCAGATTCAATCCAGCCTGCGCTTTGCCAAGAGTGTTCTGTGATAGATATGAATGCCAAGATGAAGATGGAGACCAAGATGGGCAGTCCCCTGATGGATAGGGAGGCCCAGTCAATAATGCAGACCTACACCAGGCAGAGCTTGGTCCTGGTGCGCGGCCTTGGAACCAAAGTCTGGGATGATTCAGGAAAAGAATACCTCGACTTCGTGGCAGGCATCGCAGTCAACAACGTGGGCCACTGCCACCCGGACGTAGCTGAGGCCATAAAGAAGCAGGCAGAGACGCTGATTCACACATCCAACATCTACTATACCGAGAACCAGGTGCTCCTGGCAGAAGAGCTCAAGAAGCTGACGGGGATGGACAAAGCCTTCTTCTGCAACTCTGGAGCCGAGTCTGTGGAGGCGGCGCTGAAGCTTGTCCGCAGGGCCACAGGCAAGTCGGGGATAGTGGCTGCTGAGAAGTGCTTCCATGGAAGGACGCTTGGAGCTCTTGGCACAACATACAAATCGATCTACAGGGAGCCATTCAGGCCTTTAAATGAGGCCATATTCGTCAAATACAACGATACAGAGGCCCTGAAGTCGGCCGTGAATAAAGACACCGGCGCGGTCATCTTGGAGCCCGTGCAGGGCGAGGCCGGAGTCTACGTCCCGGATGGGGGCTACCTGCGTGCCGTACGCCAGATCTGCGATGATGCTGGAATACTGCTCATCTTCGATGAGGTCCAGACAGGGTTTGGCAGGACCGGGCGCTGGTTTGGAAAAGAGCACAGCGGTGTGATGCCCGATATCATGACCCTTGCAAAGGCCATAGCAGGCGGCCTGCCCATGGGCGCCATGCTGGCCCGCGATGATTCAGCCCAGAAATTCCAGAGGGGAGATCATGCATCAACGTTTGGCGGAGGCGCACTTGTGAGCGCTGCAGCTCTGGCGACCATTGGCGTCATCAAGCGCGAGCGCCTGGTGCAGAGGTCTGAGGAGCTGGGCCAGTACATGAGGTCGCAGCTACAGACGCTGAACCCCAAAGAGGTTCGCGGCCTTGGGCTGATGATAGGCCTTGAGCTGGATGCAGACTGCAAGCAGCTGGTCACCAAGGCCAAGGAGAAAGGCGTCCTGCTCAACAACACCAGCGAGAGCACGCTCAGGATGGTTCCGCCCCTGACAGTTTCCAAGGACGAGATAGACCAAGTGGTGAGGGTGATTGGAGAGATACTCTAAGAACCTGAGGCCGTGCTTGAGCCTGCTCAAGCCCTATGTGGCCGGCAAGGGCTATACAGAGATATCCAGGAAGTATGGACTGAAACCCGAGGATATAGTCAAGCTCGGCTCCAACGAGAACCCCTACGGACCAAGCCCCAAGGTCAAAGAGGCCCTGGCCCGGATATGCCCTGAGAGGTATCCAGAGCCCGAGGAGCTTATAGAGGCATTATCAGAGTACACCGGCTTTCCAGAAGAGCAGATAATCATCGGTGCTGGCATGGACGGGGTCATGGATACCCTCACCAGGCTCTTTCTTGGGCCTGGCGACAGGTCGCTGGTTCATACACCCACCTTCAGCTACTACGAAATACTCACAAGGCTTGCGGGGGCACAGCCCATAGCATCAGAGCGCGGGCCTGAGTTCCAGATCGATTTGGAAGTGCCTCCTGGGACGAAGATGGTATTCCTCTGCTCTCCAAACAACCCCACAGGCAACGTGGTCTCAGAGTCCGAGGTCAGTGAGGTATCTGAGAATACTGATGGTATAGTATTCCTGGACGAGGCCTACATCGATTTTGCAGATAGAAGCCTGGCAGACCTGGCACGGAGCCGCGAGAACCTGGTGATAGGCAGGACCATGTCCAAGGCCTTCGGCCTGGCAGGGATGAGGCTTGGATACGCCATAGCTCCTGAGTGGGTCGCAGACCAGTACCGCAGGGCAGCTCCGCCGTTCTTTGGAGTGACCTGCGCCTCAGTGGCTGCAGGAGTTGCAGCCCTTCAAGACCTGGACTATATGAAAAGGACAGTATCCCTGATCCGCTCTGAGCGCCAGAGGCTGGAGAAGATTACCAGGGCCCACGCCTCGCATGGGAACTTCATCTACCTGGCCACTGAGGAGACCTCAGCTGAGGTGGCTGAGGCATTTCTCAGGCGCGGGGTCATAATAAGGGACTGCAGGTCTTTTCGCGGCGCAGGGGACCACCACATAAGGGTGACTGTGGGGACTCCAGAGCAGAACAGCAGATTCATAGAGGCCTACCAGAGCATATGCAAATAGCACTGACAGGCACCCCAGGAACCGGCAAGACCACAGTGGCCGGGCTCCTGCCTTACAGGATAATAGATATCAATGCCCTGGTAAAGGATGGTCTCAACTTCGGCACAGATCCTGAGAGGGGGTGTCTGGATGCTGATATGGAGGGGTTGGAAAGGAAGCTCTCCGAGATCGACTGCGACGAGATCCAGATCCTGGAGGGCCACTTCTCCCACCTCCTGGCAGATGAGGCCATAGTGCTCAGGCTGAACCCAAGAGAGCTTCGAAAGAGGCTCGAGGCCAGAGGCTATCCTGCAAAGAAGGTTCGCGAGAACCTTGAGGCTGAGGCGATAGATGCCATACTTGTGGAGGCAGTGGAGTGCTGCAGCAGAGTGAGCGAGATAGATACCACATACAAAACCCCTGAGGAAGTGGCGGATTTAGTTGTAAAGGTCATTCGCAGGGAGATTGAGCTGCCACCAAGAGGCATGAACTGGCTCGAGGAGGCCGACCTTGACCTTGGATGACATGAGGGGATCTGCAGGGATCGTCACAGAGCCGCTGGCAGCGCTCGCTGAGAAGTTAGGGGCGTCCCCAAACCAGCTCACTGCACTCTCTCTGATCTCGGCTGCCGGAGCCTTCGCATTCTATTATCTCTCAGTTGACCGAAGGGAGCTCCTCTATGCAGCAGGGCTTATGATTTTGCTGAATGCCATATTCGATGCAGCAGACGGGGCCCTGGCCAGGAGGACCGGCACTGCAGAGCCAAAAGGAGACTTTTTGGACCACGTGATAGACCGCTATGCAGACATGTTCATACTTCTGGGGATCGTCTTTGCAGGCTACTGCCCGTGGTCGCTTGGAATTCTGGCGGCAGTTGGCGTCCTGCTCACCAGCTACATAGGCACCGAGGCCCAGGCCTTGCACCTTGGAAGGTACTATGGCGGGATGATGGGCCGCGCCGACCGCCTGACTGCCATTTTTCTGGCAACGCTGGCCAATGCAGCTTACCCATATGAGATAGCAGGACTGCAGATACTCGGGTGGATGGTGGCCGTAATCATGTTATCCAGCCACATCACAGCTCTGCAGAGGTTCCGCCACGTCTGGAAAAGGCTTGGCTAGGGCCAATCCAGGCCGACAGGATACAGGTTATAGCATAGATAGGTCCGGCTGGTGCTAAACATCCGCAGAGACCGATCTTGTAAGGCCGCGAGTGTTGCAGATCTCAACCAGGCGGTTGATATGAGTGATGAGGTCGCCCAGGAACGAGATGCAGTGGTTCTCCTCCATCTCGCCTTTGGATGCCACAACTATGGCGCCGCGGGTTACGCCGTTGCATGCTATGGGCGCCGACGCCCAGAGGTACTCGGCATCGCTTTCTCTTTTGTAAATCCTTGGAGTGCTCAGAAGCACGTCCTGGGATATCCCCTGTATGAAGTAAACCAGCTCCTCTACAGACCCGTGCAGGGATCTGAGCACCAGCTTTCCGCCCTCAAGTAGGAATATGCCACCTATCTCTGACCCGTCCAGGCCTGTCATGATATCTGACAGGGCATTGGAGAGGGCATCTTCCATGTCGTAGCCGGGGTCAAGAGATCTGATCATTATATTGTTTATGGCAGTGAGCTTGCGGTTAGTCCTTGTGAGCTCAATTTCTCTCTCCTTTCTGGAGGTTATATCTATCAGGTTGCCCAGGACCGCCCTGCTGCCCTCGAACTCAATTGGCACGGTCCTGAACTCCACCCACCTGGCCTGGCCGTCGCGACGGCTGATCCTGGACTCATAGGCGGGAGCCGCATCGCAGCTTCCCTTGTTCTCAAGCTTGGAGACGCACTCCAGGTCGTCTGGCTGGACCAGCTTCCAGAAAGGCACGCCTATGAGCTTCTCATGTGGACAGCCAAAGATCTCGCCAAGCTTCGGGTTGACCAGCTTGAAGACTCCGTCCTGAAGGATGTAGATGCCGGCCAGGGCGTTTTCCACGATGTTTCTGTGAATTCTCTCTGATCTCTCTATCTGGGCCCTCATGTCCCGTTCGCTGGCCTTGAACCTGGCCTCCTGTATGAGGTTCTCGAAGATGTAGGGCAGGCTCCTGAAGCTCTCTATGCTCTTTACGACATACTTCGTCGCTCTGTTTTCGAAGGCCACCACCGCCATCTCTGTAGTGCCGTGGCCCGAGACCATGACCACGGGTATGTCCTGGTCGAACTTGCGGATCCTGACCAGGACGTCCAGGCCGCCGATTCCAGGCAGGACCAGATCTACGGAGATGAGGTCGTATGACCCTTTCTCCACCATCACCAGCCCTTCCTCTCCAGTCGTCGCGAAATCCAGGAAGAACTCGTCATGCTTCTTGAACCCCCTGCGGATCAGCTCGGCATGCTCGGGATCATCCTCTATGATTAGAATACGATAAGGCTCAACCATCAGGACCCACCATTGATGATAGACTAGAATCTGAATATTTCTACCTTTCCAATACGACTATTAAGATTTATCTAATCAGTCGCTTAGTTAGCGGGGTTGGAAGATGTTGGGCCCTCAGCCCTCGTGATTTCATCAATAGCCAATACTTTGGAGGGAGATCTGCCCGGACGGCCGGACTGCCTACCGCCATAGATAATATTCGGCAGATCAATCCGGAGTTCGAGGAAAACCGAAATGAACAGGCTCTGGTTACTCTTGGCCCTCATGCTCATCTCTTCTGCTGGGGGAAGGACACTGGTGGTGGATCCATCCGGCAGCGGGGATTCCAAGACTATAGGCGGGGCGGTCCACCTGGCAGGTCCCGGAGATGAGATAATCGTGAAGCCTGGAAGCTACCAGGGCGGACTGGAGATAAACCGCAGCCTGAATATAACGGCCCAGGGCACTGTCACACTGGAGGGGCCCGGCAGGAACGCGCTGACAGTTACCGGCAGCGGCTGCAGGATCTCCAACATA
>DATMZB010000451.1:0-4228 GCA_035560655.1 Methanotrichaceae archaeon
GCAGAGGGTCACGAATACCCCGACCTTAAGGTCGGGGATGAAGTGAACCCTCGCATGTGACTGCCAACTCAATCAAGCCCTAAGGAATCCAAAAACCGAATGCAGAGGCCCAATTTCACAGATCAAGGATGGATCTGGGCAACGAAGACCCAATGGTTTCTGGATTCCAGAGAACCGGGCGTGCGGCCTGAAGCATACCCCACCCTTTAGGGAGGGGTGGCCGCACGCAGTTTGACTTTATAGCAGGCTTTAGTGCTCTTTACCCGGCATCCCCATGGACGCGCTTTAGGGCCAGGCCTCAGGTGGCAGCCAGGACAGTTAGTACATCCTGGCTGAGATAGGACCACGGTTCATCCGTCTCCACAGGAAATGACTATATGCAATGCTCTCTTCTGCGATGATATCCCATGAGATTCGAAGACAAAACCATACTGATAACAGGCATAAGCGGGTTTGTGGGGTCCAGGATGGCCAGGCTCCTCATCGACGGGGGTGCCGAGGTCTGCGGCCTTGTCAGGCACAGGGCTGAGGGCGGTGTGCCGGGCAGCATCAGGAGCCAGGGCCTTGAGGGCAAGGTGCGCCTCTTAGAGGGCGACCTGGAGGATATCTCATCCGTAAAAGAGGCTCTCCTGTCAAGCGGCGCGGATACTGTCTTCCACCTTGGGGCTCAGTCCTTCGTCCCCCGCTCTTTCTCAAATCCCATAGAGACCATGTCCTCAAACTGCGTAGGCACCGCAAACCTCCTGGAGGCAGTCAGGGCAAGCAATCTCGATCCAGTGGTAGTCTTTGCAGGCAGCAGCGACGAGTACGGCCTGGTGATCTCTTCTCAAGAGCAGTATAAGATGGCTGAAGAAAAGTACGGCTCAGTCTTTCCAGAGCCTCTGAAGATCCCAGAGCTTCCTGTCTGCGAGTCCAACCCTCTGCGGCCAATGTCACCCTATGCAGTGAGCAAGGTCTACGGCGACTTCCTGATGAGGAACTACTTCCACTCCTACGGCATAAAGACAGTTGTTGCCAGGGCATTCAACCACGAGGGCGCAGGCAGGGGGATGATGTTTGTAACCTCTGTGGCTGCAGGCCAGGCAATAAGTCTAAGGCTCGGACTGGCGGGCCGCATAACCATAGGCAATGTCAATGCATTTCGGGACTGGAGCCATGTGGATGATGTGATAAGCGGATATCTTCTCCTCTCCCAGAAGGGCAGGCACGGCGAGGTCTACAACCTGGGCTCAATGAGGACCTGCTCGGTTATGAGCTATCTTCTCATGTGCCTGGATCAGGCCGGATACCCCATAGGCCGCATAGAGACCTTCCAGGGAGGCAAATGCGTAGACGATCCACTGGACCCTGAAAGATCCAGCTTCTTTGGCATGGACCTGGACATGTCCAGGGTGGATGGGATGATGCTCAGGGGCGATCTGGAGTTCTCTTTGCAGGACCGCGGGGTCGCAGTCCAGTCCGGGGAGGACGAGATCAAGATAGAGTTTGATCCTGAGAGGTTCAGGCCTGCGGAGGTGCCGATAATGCTTTCAGATGCCAGAAAGGCAGCGGGCATCGGATTTAGGCCTGAGCACTGCTTGAGTGATATAGTCAGAGACCAGCTAGAGTACTTCGCATCCGAGAGCTTGGCCTCTGAGGGGACGCGGGCCAGGGGATCAATTTGAAGGCTGCAATCTTTCTGGACTACATAGGCGCCATAGGCGGGGGCGAGAGGGTGGCACTGATGCTTGCCCGCGCCTTGAATGCTGACCTGATTACCACTGACGTGAGCAGGGAGGCGCTTGGCCATCTGGGATACGGCGATGTGAATGTCATAAGCCTTGGAAACACAATCAAGTACCCCCCACTAAAGCAGATAACTGCCTCTCTCATGTTTGCGAGATGCGATTTTTCTGATAAGTATGACTTCTTCATATTCTCCGGCAACTGGTCGCATTACGCTGCCAAAAGGCACAGGCCAAACCTGTGGTACTGCTATACGCCCGTTCGGGCCTTCTATGATCTCAGAGAGTCAATGATCTCCAGGCAGCCCGGCACGGTCTTGAAGGTGCTCGCAACGCTGTGGATAGACTGCCACAGGAGATTTGATCAGAGGTCGGTTAAAAACCTGGACCAGGTCGTGGCCATAAGCAAAAACGTCCAGAAGCGCATTGAGGAATACCATGGAATGTCCTCATGCGTCATCTACCCTCCTGTGGACACATCCAGGTTCAGGTTCAAGGAGTACGGCGATTTCTGGCTGTCTGTGAACAGGATCTATCCAGAGAAGAGGATAGACCTCCAGTTTGATGCCTTCCGGGCCATGCCTGAAGAGAAGCTGGTGGTTGTTGGAGGCTATGCCCTTGGAGATCATGCTGCTCAGTATCATGATAAGCTCGTGAGCCGCATCCCTCCCAATGTGAAGATGCTGGGCGAGGTGTCTGAGCAGGAGCTGATAGACCTTTATGCTCGCTGCAAAGGTTTAATATGCACAGCCCTGGATGAAGATTTCGGGCTGACCCCAGTGGAGGCCATGGCTTCTGGAAAGCCGGTGGTAGCCGTGGATGAGGGCGGCTTTAAGGAGACTGTGGTTCAAGGCGAGACCGGCCTCCTGATCCGGGCAGATAGCAGCGATATTATCAGGGCGGTGAAGGAGATATCAAAAGATCCAGCCAGGTACAGAGAGCCGTGCATAGCCAGGGCCAGGGAGTTCGACCTCCCGGCATTCCTAGACCAGATATCCAGGCTCATGCCCTGAGGTCCTCCCATGTTCAATCTGCAGCATTTAAGGGTGCTCAATGGCTACAGAGAGCTCATATTCAGGCTTGCCTGGTCCGACTTCAAGCTGCGGTATAAGAACTCTCTTCTGGGGTTCATGTGGTCTCTCTTAGATCCGCTGCTCATGCTCCTGGTCCTGTACATAGTCTTCTCAAACCTGATGAAGATCCAGGTAGAGCACTACCAGCTCTTCCTGCTCATTGGAATAATACTCTGGAACTTCCTGGATAGAGGTACCTCCATGAGCATCTTTGGCATAATCGGCAAGCCAAGCCTTGTGCAGAAGATCTACTTTCCCAGGGATATATTGATAATATCGTCCTGTACCACAGCCCTGATGATGACCCTCCTGGAGTTCCTGGTATTTGTGATCTTCATGGCAGTATTCAGGGTAGTTCCTGGCTTTTCTGCCCTGATTTTTCCCTTGGTATTCTTCTTCCAGTTCCTGATAGTCCTGGGCTTATCTTTGGGACTGTCGGCCCTGAATGTCTTCTTCAGGGACGCGCAGTTCATATGGCGGCTGGTAATGCAGGTCGGATTCTTTGCCACCCCTGTGATATACCCAATAACTATATTCCCGCAGAGCCTGCAGAAGTTCGTGATGCTGAACCCCATAGCCAGAGTCCTGACAATCTCCAGGGACTGCATACTCTATGGCACGATGCCAGGAGCCACAGACCTGGCATATGTGGCCGTATCTTCTTTTATAGTGCTCTTCATAGGATACCTTATCTTCGATCGCCTCGACCCGAGATTTGCGGAGGCGATCTGATGGCTGTAGAGGTCGAGCACCTCTGGAAGACATTCCAGATACCTCATGAGAAGAGGACCACCCTGTTTGAAAATTTGACAGGGTTCTTCAGGCCGAACCAGTACGAGACCTACACAGTCCTGAAGGACCTGAGCTTCAGGGTCGAGGACGGCGAAAGCGTGGGCATTATTGGTGACAACGGGTCTGGAAAGAGCACACTTCTGAAGATCATAGCCAATATACTCAAGCCCACCAGGGGCAGGGTCACAGTCGACGGCAGGATGACGCCGTTTTTGGAGCTGGGCGTCGGCTTCCAGTCTGACCTGACTGCCCGGGAGAATGTGGACGTCTATGCAACCATCATGGGCCTCCCAAGGCGGGAGATCAGGAACAAGATGGATGAGATAATAGAGTTTGCAGGTCTCCAGAAGTTCGAGGACACAAAGCTCAAGAACCTCTCATCAGGCATGCAGGTGAGGCTTGCCTTCTCCACGGCCATACAGACCAACCCGGACATACTCCTGGTGGATGAGGTACTGGCTGTGGGCGATATGGAGTTCCAGCAGAAGTGCTTTGACGTCTTTGAGCGCTATAAGCGCGAGGGAGTAACCATACTATTCGTCTCGCACGACCTGGGGGCAGTGCGCAGGTTCTGCGATAAGGCCCTGCTGCTCAAGGGCGGCCAGATCGTCGAGTTCGGGGAAACAAATAGAATTATAG
>DATMZB010000452.1:0-2935 GCA_035560655.1 Methanotrichaceae archaeon
GTACATGCCGGCCAGGAGAGTCCAGATCCGACCACTGGGTCCAGGACTGTCCCCATATACCAGACCTCATCATATGTATTCAAGAGCACGGAACATGCAGCAAACCTGTTTGCGCTGAAAGAATTGGGCAACATCTATACCAGGCTCATGAACCCCACAAATGATGCCTTTGAGCGACGCATGGCAGCCATTGAGGGCGGCACTGGCGCTCTTGCAGTATCTTCGGGGATGTCTGCCATCACCCTTGCGCTCTTAAACCTGAGCCTCATAGGAGATGAGATAGTCTCCGCCAACAACCTTTACGGCGGAACTTACCAGCTCTTCCACTACACATTCCCAAAGCTTGGCAGGACCGTCAAGTTCGTTGAATCAACCAGGCCCGAGGAGTTCGAGAAGGCCATCACTTCCAGGACCAAGGCCATCTACGCCGAGACCATAGGCAACCCCAAGCTCGATGTTCCAGACTTCGATGCCCTGAGCAGAATTGCACACGAGGCAGGAATACCTCTGGTCATTGACAACACCGCGGCAGTAGGCCTGGCAAGGCCGCTTGATTATGGAGCAGATATAATAGCCGAGTCAGCTACCAAGTTCATTAACGGCCACGGCAACTCACTTGGAGGCGTGATCGTGGACTCAGGAAAGTTTGACTGGTCCAGGGGCAAGTTCCCTGAGTTCACAGAGCCCGATCCCAGCTATCATGGATTGAAGTACTGGGACGCATTCGGCAATTTTCCGGGCATGGGAAATGTGGCATTCGTATTCAAGGCCAGGGTCCAGCTCCTGCGTGACCTGGGTCCCTGCCTGAGTCCCTTCAACGCCTTCCTGTTCCTGCAGGGATTGGAGACTTTAGCTTTAAGAATGGAGAAGCACTCAAAGAACGCTCTTGCAGTCGCAGAGCATCTCAAGGACCATCCAGCTGTTGCCTGGGTGAACTATCCGGGCCTTGAGGACCATCCAAGCCATCTCCTGGCCAGAAAATACATGAAGGGCGGGTACGGTGCCTTGCTGGGATTTGGCATAAAGGGTGGCCTGGAGGCAGGCAAAAAATTCATTGAGTCTGTCAAGCTCTTCTCCCACCTTGCCAACATCGGAGACTCAAAGTCGCTGGTTATACACCCTGCGTCCACCACCCACCAGCAGCTGACCCCTGAGGAGCAGGCGGCAACAGGGGTGACCCCGGACTTCATCAGGCTCTCAATAGGCATAGAGGATGTAGAAGATATCATTGCTGACCTAGATCAGGCTCTGGCCAGGGCGGTGCAATGAAGAGAGAATCAGTAGGCCTTATCGAAACCCAGCGCTGCCATATCCCTGAGGGCATCTCACTTGAGCACGGCGACAGGCTGAGCCAGATAGATATCGCCTATGAGACCTATGGCAAGCTAAACCGTGAGAAGAGCAATGCAGTTCTCATCTGCCATGCCCTCTCTGGAGACGCCCATGCCGCAGGCTGGCATAAGGGAGAGGAGAAGCCCGGTTGGTGGGACATCATAGTCGGACCCGGGAAGGCCCTGGATACTGACAAGTACTTTGTGATATGCTCCAACGTTCTTGGAGGATGCAAAGGTACAACAGGGCCTTCCTCAATAAATCCCAACACTGGAAAGCCTTACGGACTCGACTTTCCAGGGATCACCATAAAGGATATGGTGGATGTGCAAAAGAGGCTGGTCGACTATCTGGACATAAAGAGGCTCTTTGCAGTTGTGGGCGGCTCCTTTGGAGGGATGCAGGTGCTGCAGTGGAGCGTCTCTTACCCGGATATTGTCCGCCTGGCAGTGCCCATAGCCACCAGCGCCTACTCATCCCCGCAGCAGATAGCCTTCAACGAGGTCGGGCGAAGGGCCATAACATCAGATCCTGACTGGAACAACGGGAACTACTACGGGATTGCTGTACCAAGGCGAGGCCTGGCCCTGGCCAGGATGGTCGGGCACATAACCTACCTGAGCGATGAGTCCATGCACCAGAAGTTTGGGAGAAGGCTCCAGGACAAGAGCGAGTACAGCTTCGACTTCTCTGCCGACTTCCAGGTAGAGAGCTATCTGAGATACCATGGCGATGCCTTCACCAAGAGGTTCGACGCCAACTCTTATCTGTACATAACCAAGGCCATAGACTACTTCGACCTCTCCAATGACGGATCGCTGGCTGAAGGCTTCCGTGATGTCAAGGCCAAGTTCATGGTCATCTCCATCAGCTCTGACTGGCTGTACCCGCCCTACCAGTCCAGGGAGATAGCTGAGGCTCTGAGTGCCAACGAGATCGACGTCAGGCAGTGCGAGATCAAGTCCAACTACGGCCATGACTCATTCCTTCTGGAGTCAGGCCAGATGAACTACACAGTAGGAAGCTTCCTCTCCCGCCTGTCTGTTGCAGATGTCATGATCCAGAATGTGGTGACAATAAACCAGGGATCGAGCATAGAGGAGGCGGCAAGGATCATGATGGAGAAGGAGGTCACCCACCTGCCGGTCATCTCCGAGGAGGGGAGGCTTGCAGGAATTGTGACCGCCTGGGATGTATCAAAGGCCGTGGCCAGGAAATACAGATGGCTAGATGAGATCATGACAAAGCATGTGGTCACCTCAGCCCAGGACGACCGCATCGAGTCTGCGGCCAAGAAGATGGATGAGTTCAACATCTCAGCTCTGCCGGTCATAGATGAAAGCCAGAGGGTGATTGGAATGGTTACCGGCGACGGCATAAGCAGGCTCATTGGAATTTGCAGATGAGATGCTTAATCCCATTCTCCTTTGCTTGCCTCCTTTTTTAACTTGCGGGAGTGGAGAGGGCGGAGTGAGAAGTCCCCGGACTTCAGGCCGGGGATGAAAACGGATCCCTCCCTGTGATTTGCATCTTGCCATTAGCTATTTAATATAATAAGGCCATTAGACCAATAAGTGATCAGCTACAAGTATCGGATATATCC
>DATMZB010000453.1:0-3471 GCA_035560655.1 Methanotrichaceae archaeon
TACTGATATAGTCATCCATGCCGGCTTCAAAGACACTTCTCCTTGTCTCCATTCATGGCGTAGGCGGTGATGGCTATGATGCAGGGCTGCTTTGCAGCCGGCCAGAGCCTGCGTATCTCCTTGGTGGCTTCCAGGCCGTTCATCTCTGGCATCCGTATATCCATGAGAATCAGGTCGTATTTTTGCCTCTCCAGAGACTGCAGAACCTCGCGTCCATCTGCAACAGCATCAGGCCGATACCCCATCCTTTTTAGCATCTCCACAAGCACCTTCTGATTCGAAGGGTTATCTTCCGCTACAAGGATTTTCAGAGATTTCTGACCTGGGGCGCTCTCAAAGGCGACTTTATCCATATCCTCTATATCCATACGCCTGCCGGGTACGGCCTCTGCCTGGATAGTGAACCTGAACTTGGAGCCCTTGCCTGGCATAGAATCCGCCCAGATCCTTCCTCCCATGAGCTCCACCAGCCTCTTTGATATGGCGAGTCCCAGGCCAACGCCGCCACGCTTGCGGCTTATGCTGTACTCTGTCTGGCCAAAGGGCTGGAAGAGTTCATTCATCTTCTCCTCTGGTATGCCAATTCCCGTATCCAGGACCTCAAAGAGGATCTGGCGCTTAGTATCTTGAACAGGTTTGGATGAGACTGAAACGGATACCCCGCCCTGGTCAGTGAACTTGACAGCATTTGAGAGTAAATTGACCAAAACCTGCCGAAGCCTGTCAGGGTCCCCGATGATGGTATCTGGGGTGCCATAGCCTACTGTATAGGCAAGGTCTAAGCCCTTCTTTCCAGCTTGAACCGCCACCATGCCAAGAGACTCCTCAACCAAGGCCGTGAGGCTGATAGGCTGCTGCTCAAGCACCACCTTCTCCTTCTCTGCCCTGGAAAAGTCCAGGATATCGTTTATTAAATCCAGAAGAGCCTCGCCACCGTTCCTTGTGCTCTCAAGGTAATCTTTCTGATCAGGGGTCAGGGGCTCATCCAGGAGAAGGCTGGTGAAGCCAATCACAGCGTTCAAAGGCGTCCGCAGCTCGTGGGACATGTTGGCCAGGAAAGATGCTTTGGCATTAGCTGCGGCCTCAGCAGCATCTCTGGCCTTGATGAGCCGGGCTTCAAGCTCCTCGTGCTCTGATAGCTCTACCCGGAGTTCCTCGTTGGCCACCTCCAGCTCTTCCTTTGTCCCGCATAGCGCTTTCTCTGACTGCTTGCGATCGGTGATGTCCGTGGAGATCCCGCCGACAGCGTAGATCTCTCCGTTCTCGTGCCGTATAGGGAACTTCACAGTAAGGAAGGTAGTCACCCTGTCGCCTTTGAATGTACCTGCCTCTTCGAAGGTCATAGGGGTCCCGGCGGCTATGACCTGGCGGTCGTTCTCCTCGTCCCGGTCAGCTACGTGCTTTTCCATGAACTCATGCCGCCTCTTCCCTATGAGCTCTTCTGGGTTCCTGGCAAGCAAGTCTCCCAATGCCTTGTTGGCGACCTGGAGCCGTTCTTCCCTGTCTAACACGTAAACCAGGGCAGGGGTATTGTCTATAATATGCCTGAGAAGGCGCCGACTACTTTCAAGCTCATCCCCCACTCGCTTGCGTTTTGCGACCTCATCATGCAGATTGCGAACGGCAAGCTCCAATTCCGACGTCCTTTCCTTGACGCGGATTTCCAGATGGTCTTTGGCTTCCCTCAGCGCCTCCTCGGCCTGTTTGCGCTCGGTGATATTAAAAAACATTGAGATGAAGTATCCTTTTTGTGGACTAAAAACGTCTACATCATACCACCTATCAGTAACGGATTCATAAATCTCGAATCGGCTCTCTTCACCGGTAACAGCTACTCTATTATGCCGATCAATTAAATCTTGAGATACGCCAGGGGCTGCTTCAGTAATCTTCTTACCGATGATTTGATTTCTTGGTATTCCTGTCATGGACTCATAGGTGGGGTTAACATCAAGTACAAAATAATCAGTAGCATGGTTGTGCTCGTCAAAGATTGTCTTGCAATATGCTAGACCAACGGTCTTATTGTTAAAGAGTGCGCTATAGTTACGATTAGATTGCTGTAAAGCTTCCTCCGCTTTCTTGCGCTCGGTGATGTCCTGGACGACGGCTATACAGCCGAGGACATTGTCCTTCGCATCCATGACGGGTGATGCTGAAACAAGTTGAGTGCCACGGGTCCCGTCAAAGCGCTCGAAGTCAAAGGCAACTTCTTTTATCGTCTCGCCTTTGAGGGCACGTGCCATCGGCATATCCTCAGCTGCAATCCTTTCTCCTGTGTCCGCCCACCAGGCCTTGTACAGCCCGTACTCATCCACGCTCTTGGCACAGGGAGCACGGCCTCCCCAGATGTGGCGTGCAACATCGTTGATAAAGACCATCTTTCCAGTGGCATCTGCCACCCAGAGTCCCACCGGCAGCGAGTCAACGATCGCCTGAAGACGGCCGCGCTGCTCCTCAATCTCTGCCGTCCTCTCCTGCACACGAAGCTCCAGCTCATCCCTGGATCTTCTCAGCGCCTCCTCGGCCCGCTTGCGCTCTGTGATATCTTTGGCTGCACCAAACCATTCAGTGATCTCTCCCTTCGCATTGAGCAAAGGAACCGCACGCGAGTTCGTCCATCCCATACTGCCATCGATTCGTATGACCCTGTGTTCCAGCTCGAAGATGCTCCTGGTCCTGATGGCTTCATTGATGATGGCGGTTACTTGGGGCTGATCCTCAGTGGGAATATATTCATGGAGCCAGTTTGTGTTTGGCTTTTCAGTATTGGCAAGAAAACCTCGGCTGTGAAGCTGGCGCATCTCTCTCCAATCAGGGCTCATACGATAGAGTACTTCAGAGCTGGCCGTGACCAGAGCGCGGAAGCGCTCCTCGCTCTCCCGCAGTGCCTCCTCGGCCTTCTTACGCTCGGTATCGTCGAAGACATAGCCCTTGAACTGAAGGAGCTCGCCGCGCTCATCGAAGTCTCCCACGATATTTTCCACGATGTGAATTACTGCCCCGTCACGCCGGCGGCGGTCGCACTCATAGCCTTTTAGAACTTTATGCTCCCTTAGAAGCTTGATGAAATCGGCGTATCCGCCCGGTTGGAGATGCAATTCTTCAATACTGCTGCCGATGGCCTCCTCACGGCTGGAGAAGCCGAAGATCTTAACATAAGCAGGGTTGCAGATCAGTATCCGACCATCTGGAGAAGCAACGAAGTCCCCGGTCAGATCATCTTCGAAGAGCAGGCGGTAGCACTCCTCGCTCTCATACAGCGCCTCATCGGCCTTCTTGATCTCCTCTATCTCCCCAAGGATCACCTTGAGCTCATTAAGGGAATCTCTCGATAAACAGACGGTGTTACCTGAGCCGTTTCCTTCTACCATATCCTCTACCTGATGGTAAAGTTCTGAGATTTTGCTAAAGGTATTGCCGGCGATCATCTCACTGCTCCCAATATGACCTTAGCGTAACGATTTTGGT
>DATMZB010000454.1:0-2374 GCA_035560655.1 Methanotrichaceae archaeon
ATGTGCATGATGGCGCTCGTCTGCCTTGCGTTTCAGGCAGGCTCACTACCTGTATCGGATAGTCAACTCTCTGGCGGTAATAATCTTAGCCTCAACATATCCAGCGGCACAAATCCTGATGAGGGGCTGATCGGGGCGTTGCAGTGGGTCGATGAGCCAGTCCCCAGCTTCCCCTGGTACACTGCGGGTGGTTCATTCTATAGCCAAGGAGTTCCTGACACAACGTTCTCGCCCTACAGAGAGTATTATGCAACCACAGGTACGCCCGTGGTTGGCGGGATTATAAGCGCTCCTACCAGGTTCGATATAACGCAGAAAACGCCCTCCAGAGTGTACTACGGTGCAGGCCAAGGGTTGCCATACACCCAGTATACATCCATAGCACCATCAAAGACCAACGACCTCTGGGTCCAGGGAGCAGCAAACTGGACACAATATGTGGTAACCCCGATGGGCACCTGGCTGCAGCTGGTCGCCAATTCGCCAGTTGGTGGGCCTGCGGGATTCTATGAGATGACTCAGACAAACATAACGAGCTCGAAGTACAATACTTACCAGTTCAACCAGGGCTATAACACAATGAACTTCAATGCAGACCAGGTTGGAAGGCACATGCTGTACTTTGTGGTGAACAACCAGCCGAGCAATGTGATCGTTGTGGATGTGTTTGCCCAGGCTCAACCAGGGCAAACGACGCCTTAAGTACATGTCTTAGAGAGAGTGCATAACCCTGTGACTGAAAAACTTCATGATGCCTGAGATAGAACTCTCTTGAAGCCCTGGCCAGGTTCGGAGCACACCATATATATGTTTCAAGAATGCAGAACCACAGTGGTGAATAAAGAATGCATTACATGGTGCACATTGTATTGCCTCTGGAGGCCGGGGATAAGCTGGAAGCATCTGGTGGCCCTGTCCCGGTCATCAACCAGATCAAAGAGAAGTTTAACCCCAAGGTAGTTTTTGCCACGGTCACTCTTCGAGAGTTCTGGATGATAATAAATGTAGACGATCCCATATCCATGGGTGAACTCTCGCTTATATCCGTCAGAAAGTTTGGAACCTATCCTGAGTTCACCCCAATTCTGGAGGGCGATGAGCTCAACAGGATGGTTTCTGGAAGATGAGGGTCTGGGATAGCTTTCCGCAAAATGATATGCTGGGCAGATATCAATCCAGGCAGCATGGATCTCCCGCCTGGAAGAAGTGATCTTATAGCCAGCCATGAGCCTTCAATCCCTGGTGGCAGCATTAGGCGACCTGAAAGGATCTATACATTTGGAAATTCATGGAATGCACAAGCCGACTTGGGGAATAATATATGCTAATGCAATGAGAAAAAGTTGATCCCTATGGATAAACTAATAAATAGAGGAGATCATTTTGAATGGAGAAGATTCCATGGCCGTCATAGCAGCATCCCCCTTATCTACAACTAATTTTTTAAGCCCGGAGATGGTTATAGCGATAGGCACAATTCTCCTATTTGCTGCAACTTTAATCCTTGCATGGGTGACATACAAAAATATAGAGGAACTAAAAAGAACGACTGGAATCCAGGTGGCTGCAATGAGCAGACAGGCGGATGCCGTGAGCCAACAAGCTGCACTCATGGCAGAAAATGCTAAGCGAGACCGGCTGGAGAGGAGATACGAGCGATTGAGAAAGGAAAAATTGAACCTGGTCGGGAAGCTGTTTTCGAGAATGGATGACGAACATATCTTCACGCCAAGACGACTCCATGATAAAACAGATCTATTGATTGACAGCAAAATGGACCCGCTTGCATGGGAAAGAGCTGTTGATTTCGACGCATTCTGGAAAGACATCAAAGAGAATATGTACCTGGACCAGTCAGGGGAGATAATCTCAGCACTTAACGATTATAAGGCTACGATAAACCGCTATCTTATGGCCAGGCGGAGCACTGCAGAGGGGATATGCAGTGATCTGGAAAAGACTAAACAGATGGATGAACACCAATCGAATTTCAAAGATAGACGTCAAAAGCTGTTTGAGGCAATAATGAAGAGAGATTCCGAGATCCAAACTGAACTCATCGAGATTGATAGGGAGCAAATATCCCCGTACTGCTCAACGTTAACTGGGGCTTAAGCTGGCATGGCTACAAGGTCTTTGTGAAGGTTACATCACCCTCTGCGTCACAACCGGATGCCCTGTGCGCAAGGCTCTTTTGAGGGGGGTTACGCCTCGACTTTAATGCCCCGTCTCTCAAAAAACTCTATCAGTGCTTCTTCGACTACCAGGCTTTGAGCGCGCATGCTGCTCTTGGTTTGTGCTGTGTAAACCTTGAGGGTCTTGGCCACTGCTTCGGATAAGGTCAATGTAGTTTTGGACATTATCATCTACATTC
>DATMZB010000455.1:0-4483 GCA_035560655.1 Methanotrichaceae archaeon
AGATTAGGGGAAAGCATCACCGGTTAATGAGATGGGCAAAAGAACCATTGCAGCAACGCCAGCGGGCACTAGATCAGCAAATGATATAATATCAAAGGATCATAGCAGGGCCTTTAAAAATGAAGCGCCTCTCATGCACCAGAATCCATTCCATTTGTGTGGGCAAGGTGCATCATCCATGGCAGTGCTTGAGGCAGGTACATCATCCATGGCAATGCATGAGGTAGGTGCATCATCCATGGCAGCCTGCCAGGACCATATGGGATCTTGGTCAGGATTTGGAAACCAGAAGGCAGGACATGTGTGCATAATGCAGATTTTTGCGCTGATTAGATCAGCGATGAGACCTAAGATCGTCGTGCAGGATAGGGCGCCAGAAGTGAGATCGAATCAGAACTACGGAACAATAGTTATAACTAGTGTACCACTCACTCAAGGGTATGAGGCTGGTCTAAATGGAGCTATGCTCATCTGGGGGAGATGATGCCAAAAGCCAGAATAATGGTCGTTGAAGACGAGAGCATCATAGCGATTGACATACAGAACGGACTGGAGAACCTTGGCTATGAAATCCCGGCCATAGTCTCTTCTGGAGAGGAGGCCATACATAAGGCTGGCGAGCTGAGGCCAGACCTGATACTGATGGATATAGTCCTGGAGGGCCAGATAGACGGCGTCGAGGCTGCAGACCAGATACTGGCCAGGTTTGATATTCCTGTAATTTATTTAACCGCCTATGCAGATGACGATACCCTGCAGAGGGCTAAGATCACCAGGCCATTTGGATATATCTTAAAGCCATTTGATGAGAGAGAGCTTCAGACTGCAATTGAGATGGCCCTCTACAAGCATGAGATGGACCGCAAGCTTAAAAAGAGCGAGCAGTGGCTGGCAACGACCCTGAAAAGTATAGGCGATGCAGTCATAGCTACTGATAACAGCGGATCTATAACCTTCATGAACCCAGTGGCTGAGGAGCTTACAGGCTGGTCCCAGCAGGAGGCCATGGGCAGGGACTTAACTGAGGTCTTCAACATATCCAGCCCTGGGAGACCGGCCGAGAACCCGGCCATAATGGCGCTCAAAGAGAGGACGGCAGTCGCCCTTCCAGACGACACCATGCTCATATCCAAGGACTGCACAAGAAAGCCGATATCAGACAGCATCGCCCCAATTAAGGATGATAGAGAAGGTCTGCAGGGTGCAGTGCTGGTCTTCCAGGACATAACCGAGCGCAAGCGCGCTGAAGAGGAGCTCAAGGCTGCTCATCAGCAGCTCGAGGACATAATAGAGTTCCTGCCAGATGCAACCTTCGTCATAGATCAGGATAAAAAGGTCATCGCCTGGAACAGGGCTGTGGAGGAGATGACAGGCATCCCCAAATCAGCGATGATAGGTAAGGGCAATTACTCCTGCGCACTGCCTTTTTATGGCGAGAACAGGCCAATGCTCATAGATCTCCTGAGCCAGAATGATCCTGAGACTGAGGTCAAATATCAGTATATCGAGAGGAAGGGCGATACTCTCTATGCTGAGGTCTTTGTGCCCTTGGTCTCCGGAGGAAAAGGAGCCACTGTATGGGCCAAGGCATCTCCTCTCTTTGATAGCAGAGGCCGGATGGTAGGATCAATAGAGTCCATACGCGATATCACTGATAGAAAAATTTTCGAGGAGAAGCTTAAGAGCTCTGAGGCCAGATATCGCTCTCTAGCCAATAACATTACTGACGGCATATATCTGATAAGCTCGGACTTCAAGCCTATCTTCTTCAATCCAGCCATGGAGAATATATTCGGGAGAAAGAACGAGTTCCTTCTCAATGATTACCAAAAGGCGCTCCTATCTTGCGTCCATCCAGACGATCGATATATGATTGAAAGGCTGTTCTTCACCGGCAAGCTTAAAGAAGGCCAGATAGAATTGAGCTACAGAATATTGCGCCCGGATGGAGAGATCCGCTATCTAAGGGATGTCATGAGGGTAGTCCCAAGCTCTGACGGCAAAGGATGTGCCTATCAGGGCATAATATCAGACATGACTGAGATAAAGCGATCTCAAGAGGAGCTGGTGATGGCTAGAGATGAGCTGGAGCTGAGGGTCGAGGAGAGGACTGAGGAGCTCGCTTTGGCCAATAAGGGTCTCTCTGCAGAGATAATAGAGAGAAAGAAGGCAGAAGAGATGCTCAAGACCTCCCTCCAGGAGAAGGAGGTATTGCTCCGTGAGATACACCACAGGGTCAAGAATAACCTGCAGATAGTATCAAGCCTCCTCTATCTCCAATCGCGGAGTGTTACAGACGATGATTCTGCTGAGACTTTCAAGGAGAGCCAGAACAGAGTCAAATCCATGGCTCTGATACATGAGAAGCTTTATAGATCTGAGAGCTTGGCACGTGTTGATTTTGCGGATTATATACGAAACCTGGTTACATATCTCTTCCAGTCCTATGGCATCGCTTCTGGCAAGGTAGACCTGCATATAAACATAGATGACGTTTTGCTTGGCATAGATACAGCCATACCCTGCGGGCTGATCATTAATGAGCTGGTCTCCAACTCGCTCAAGCATGCATTTCCTGATGGCAGGAGGGGTGTGATCTCCATAGACCTCCACTCATATGGCGATAGCAGGTTTAAAATGGTAGTAACCGATAATGGGATCGGATTTAAAGATGGCATGGACTTCAAGAAGACCCAGACATTGGGCCTGCAGCTGGTGAACACTCTGGTGAAGCAGATAGACGGCAAGATCAAGCTCGACACCAGTAATGGGTCCAGATTCGAGATCGACTTTAATGAACTTAAGTACAAGGAGAGGAGCTGAAGATGACGGGAGCACGGATCCTGGTAGTAGAAGATGAAGGGATCGTGGCAATGGAGATAAAAGACCGGCTTGAGGGATTGGGGTACAAGGTATCAGAGCTGGCATCCTCTGGTGAGGAGGCCATACAAAAAGCTGAGCGTGTCCTTCCTGATCTGGTTTTGATGGATATAATCCTTAAGGGATCAATGGATGGTGTAGAGGCAGCTGAGAAGATCCGTGCCAACCTGGGCATACCTGTGGTATATCTCACAGCATACTCTGATGACAGCACCCTGCAGAGGGCAAAGATTACAGAGCCCTTTGGTTATATCTTAAAGCCCTTCGATGAGAGAGAGCTGTACTCAACCATAGAGATGGCTCTCTATAAGCACAAGATGGAAAGAAAGCTCATGGAGAGCGAGCAGTGGCTGGCAACGACCCTAAAGAGCATAGGCGATGCAGTGATAGCCACTGATAAGGGAGGGTCAATAACATTCATGAACCCGGCCGCTGAGACGCTCACTGGCTGGAATAAAGACGATGCTCTGGGGATAAGTCTTGGCGAGGTCTTCAAGGTCGTAGATGAAGATACCCTCGTGCCTATAGAGAACCCGGTTACCAAAGCCTTAAGTAGCGGATCTGCTGCATCCCTCAAGGATAACAGCATTCTCATGGCCAAGGGCGGGAAGGAGGTTCCAATAGATTATTGCGCCACGTCTATCGGCGATGATAAAGGCGGTGCTCTTGGCATGGTCCTGGTCTTCCGCGACATCACTGAGAGAAAGCAGGCTGATAAGGAGATGAGGATCAGAGACAGCGCACTGGCCTCAGCAGTAAATGCCATAGCCATCTCTGATCTGGACGGGCGGCTCACTTATGTCAACAAATCCTTCCTCAGGATGTGGGAGTACAACCTGGACGAGGTTCTGGGAAGGCCTATGTTCCAGTTCTGGCAGTCCAATGATGTGGCTGCCGAGGCGCGGGGAGCATTGCTGGATAAGGGATGGATCGGCGAACTTATAGCTATTAGGAAAGATGGCACACCATTTGATGTCCAGCTATCCGCGAACATAGTCGCTGATAAGAACGGCCGGCCCATATGCGTCATGAACTCATTCATAGACATAACCGAGATCAAGCGCGCAGAAGAGGAGATGAAGAACTATACGACCAAGCTTGAGAGGGCGGACTCCGATCTGGAGAAGATATATGATAAGATATCCAGCGACCTCAAGTCTGCTCTGGGATCGGTTCAGCATTTAAACACGCTCCTCTCAAGCGAGTATGAGGCAAGTCTCGATGAGAGAGCAAGAAGATCTCTAGTGGAGGCGGTTGATGCTACAGAGCGCATGAATCAGCTGTTAGATGAGCTTGGCACGCTCAACATCCCCATCTCAATATATATATCTCTGATAGAGCTATACCAGGCGAAGATCAAGCGGTTCAGGGAGTGGGGCTGATAAATCTTGATGGGAATTACATTGAAGGCATCGATCCAGGGACAAAAGGGAAATAATAGTTGCGGATATAGGACTTTGCCGCACTCTCTGAGCAATATATTGGGCATGTTGGTAAGCTATGAGGCGCGATAAGCTCCAGATAATTCTGGATATATTGGAGATCTGTGTCAACGGCGCAAATAAGACAAAGATAGTCTACCAGGCCAATCTAAACTTTAAGA
>DATMZB010000456.1:0-4840 GCA_035560655.1 Methanotrichaceae archaeon
ATCTCATTTATCTTTGAAGTATAATCATTGATCTGGGAATCCATCTGCTTTATGCTATCTGAGATCAGGCGCATCTCCTCTATCTTTGAGTCGGCGTCCTTCTTCTGCCTCTTCAGTTCCGCTACCTCGCGGGTTACCACATTTCGCTCGTGCTTGAGCCTGTCTGCTTCTATGGTGCATTCTCTCCAGGCCTTGTCATACTCAAGAAGCTTATCTATGAGCTCTGTGCCCATGTTCCTGCTTATGAGAGCGCGCCTCACGATGTCAGGATTGTTGCGCACGAATTTGAGTTCCAGCATATCAAGTCCTGCGTACTCTGCATGCTGATCAATATATATTTTGCTCTTAATCAGTCATGAAAATCTTAGATTCTAAATGATTGGGGTTCTTACTTCAAAATAGCTTTAGTCTTTCTTCAAAAGTAGTTGGGATGCCTGAAGTATGGAGGACTTCCCGCTCTGCACTCTCCGCTCCCGCAAGCTAAAATACACCCAAGCACTATTCCGGCCCTCATGAAGAACTTGGGCACCCTCGACAGGCTCCTTCGAGTACTCCTGGCCGAGATCTGCTTCCTTGCCGGCTTCTTCTGGCTTGGAATGGAATGGCAGATCCCGCTCTATCTGATAGCAGCAGTCCTGCTGCTGCAGGCGGCCAGTGGAGCCTGCGGCATATATAGCCTCATTGGAATCAACACCTGTGAGAGGATCAAGAGGAAGGACAAGAACCTGATAACTGTATTCCTGGTCTTAATCATCGCTTCAGCAGCCATCGGCGGCTATCTAAGCTCCACAATGACCAGAGATATTTTCCTTCAGAACTTTGAAAGCATAAAAGAGCCATACAGAGCAGTCCTCTCAGATACCAGCCAGGGTCTCAGGGATCCGTCAATAAGCGATTATGAAAGGCTTAACACCTCATTCCTGGCGTTCAATGATAAGTACAAGAATTACAGGCCTCTGGCAATAAAATCCGATGGTCAGCTCTCAGACGACCTGGTGAACATCACTGTGATCATCAGGGGATCAAAGGAGGACGTCTTCTCCGGAGACCTATCCAGGGCCCACAGCACACTGCAGAAGATCGATCCCATTCTTCAGGGAATAATGAAGCGCAACCGCATAGAGTGAACTTGTCCCACCTGAGCCAGAAGATGCCAGATCCAGAGGCATCTGGCTCAGCAGCACAGCGATTCCTTTCCATTGGCCTGACCAATAATGTATATATATGTTGGGGCAGTTGCGCCTCTTATAGAGCGATTGATTTGAGGGGCTTTGGATGAGACGAATCTTCTATGCTTTGATTTTGGCGTTGTTTTTATCCCTGATCCTGCCTGTAGCGCTTGCAGGGCCGGGATCTTCGCAGGTACAGGAGCAGTGTGGCAAATGGAATGTGGGATTTAGCTGGCCAGATTCATATGGCTATACCAAGAGCATATCGCAGGGCAACTCAGAGAGCGGAGGTGCCAAGATCACCACCAACTCGCTGGTGCTGACATCTGCAGATGATGCCCACCAGACCATCAAGATAGATGTGGCCAAGTATTCGACCAAAGGCAGTGAGCTGTCCAACTCATCGAATCTCAAAGAGATGGCCAAAGCTGCATTAACTGAATCAGAAAGCTGCGGGTCCATAAATATGACTGAAAGAGAGGTGGACGGCAAGCCGGGCATCTTTGCCATAGGTGAAGAGTGCAAAGGTGGAAGGACAGCATATGCAGCCGTGTATCCGATTGACTATTCTTTCGATAGAACGACGCATGCAGTTGTATCCAGTGCGCTTTGCACAGTGGTGTCAACTTTTGACCTCGGAACTACAGAGGGCCTGGTCAACTCCATACATGTTGAGAGGAGCTACTAGAGAGAAGCGGGCGGCAGTAGCATAGGGACGTGAGGAGGCAGGCTCAGGAGCAATAGTAGCGCAGGAGCAGGGAGAGATAGGCTCAGGAGCAATAGTGGCACAGGAGCATGGAAGATCGATCCATAAAAAATTCTGGCTAAATAATTATTTTTTCCGCGTATCGTAGCCCTTCTCCAGATTAGACAGCCTCTCCAGGGCCTTGGGCATCCACTCCTTCTGCCTGCGGTTATTAGCGGCGATCTTGAGATAGCTGTGCCAGGAAGCAATAGCAGCCTTTTTATCTCCCAGTGCCTCCTCAGCCACCGCCTTGTTGAACCAGGCCTCTGCGTATTTGGGAAAGATTTTGGTGGCTCTCTCAAAGGACTCCACTGCTTCTTTGAGATGGCCCTGTCTGTCATGGCATATGGCCTTGTTATACCAGTAGAAAGCGTGATGGGGATCAAGAGTGATGGCCTCGTCCATGCATTTTATGGCATCGTCATAGCGTTCCAGTGAGAGGAGGCTTATGCCTTTGTTGTTCCAGGTCCTGACATTTTGGGGATCCAGGTCCAGGGATTTATCGAAGCATTTTATGGCGCCCTCAAAATCGCCCTGTTCCATGAGGTCCGTGCCCTGACTGAACCAGGTCTTCGGGTCCAGAGGATCGCCCTGCTTAACTCCGGACCAGCTGCGACCGCCGCTAAGTAGATCCTTGAGGCTTACCATCACTCATCCCGTGCTCCGCATTCTATTTAAGGCAAATGCATTTGACGCTGCGCTTGAACCGCCAGTCAGCCATTTCTAAACAGGAGTTGATTTATCGAACTGTCTTCCGATTATCACAGAGCCAGCTTGAGAGCAACCATCGATAGATCAGACCAATATATTGAAGAGCTAGGGAGGAGATAATATACTAAGTCATCATGACCGAGACGAGCTTCAGTCTAATAAAAATTGAGAACATCATCCGGATTTGATGGTAATGCATACTCATAATTCGGAAGATCTCTCCTTGACATAAATAATCAATGTCAAGCCTTGATGAGCCCAAAGACCGAAAAAAAGATCTATGTTAGTGCACAAAAACTTCAGCAGATGGGATACGATGGAACGGTCCCGGAGATTTGGCAGGGAGATATACAATGACAGAATTTTCAACGCCTTTTTATGGCAAGGTTAGCGATCGGAAGCTTACTCTCAGCGAGCTTATTCGAGGAATAAGGATCAGCATCGCAGATGAGTACGAAGCTATCCAGATCTACACCCAGCTGGCGGAGTCGATAGACAATGAGCTGGCCAGGGCGGTTCTTTTTGATATCGCCGATGAAGAGCGGGTCCATGCCGGAGAGTTCATGAGGCTCCTAAAGGAGCTGGCACCCGATGAAGAAGGCTTCTACCAGGAAGGGGCTGCTGAGGTAGAGGCGATGATATCCCAAGTGGGCACTGGAAGCGCAGCTTCAACCTCATCTCCGTCTTCATCTGGCACACAGGTGATTGAGGGAACTGAGTCGACCATTGGATCGCTTAAGAAATAAAGGATTGAGAAAAGTTTCAAAGTAGTGAGCAAGGTTTTGGGGGTTAGCATATTATGGAAAATAAGTATCTGACGCGAGAGGATGCTCCAATTGGATCAGATGTTTGGAAGGAACTGGACAATACCATGGCCGAGGCTGCCAAAGGCGTGCTGGCGGGAAGAAGGCTGCTCCACATAGAGGGCCCGTATGGGCTGGGTTTAAAGGCCGTGCCCCTGCAGGACAACCTGCCAGAGGGAGGCCTGATCACAAGCTCATTCATACCAGTGAGCCTGATTCAGAAGCTCTTCACACTCAGCAAGAGAGACCTGGCAGCCTTCGAGAGAGAGGGTTTCCCGATCAATACCTCGGCTGTGGCCAGCGCTGCCATTGATGCAGCAAAGCTCGAAGACAGCCTGATCTTCAATGGAGCACAGGAAGTGCCGGGCCTCATGAACGCTCCAGGGTCCAGCGAGTACAAGCTCTCAACCTGGGACGCAGTGGGCAAGGCTGCTGATGAGATCATAGGTGCAATCACTCTCCTGGACAAGGCCGGGTTCCATGGGCCGTACAGCATGGCACTGGCTCCGGCACGATACAACCTGCTCCTGAGGAGATACCCGCAGGGAGGCACCGAGCTGGAGCACATAAGCACCATGGTGACAGATGGGATCTACAAGGCGCCCCTGCTCAAAAGCGGCGGAGTCCTCCTGGCCTCTGGAAGGCAGTATGCAGCCATAGTTCTTGGCCAGGACATGGCAGTTGGGTTCATAGGGCCTGCAGGAGAGATGCTTGAGTTCTCCATAACCGAGAGCCTGGCCCCTGTCATTCGCGAGCCCAAAGCAGTATGTGTTCTGAAGTAGGGCCAGCAGTGCCGTTCTGTAGCTGGCCTGGCTCATTGCCCAGACTCTAAGGCGCATCACCTGCCTGGGCAGTGGCATTTTTTACAGAGATGATTTACTGGTCATGGTCATGGAAGCAGGGCAAGCTTCAGGCCGGCTGCCAGCAGCAGAACTGCAATCACTTTTCTGAACGGACTTTGTGGGATCTTATCCACCATTCTCCTGCCCAGGATCGATCCCAGAAGAGATGCCAGGATGAAGATGATGAGCCCATCCCAAAGAGCAGGTTCGAGCCTTATGCCTTCGCTCATATAAGCTGCAACGCGCGAGGCATCAATTATGAATGTGAAGGATCCGCCAGTTGCTATGAAGATCGCCCTTGGCATATCCAGGGCGCTGAGGACCATTGCAGCAGCTTCCCCACTTATCCCGAAAAGACCTGCAAGGAAGCCTGCGACTGATCCTCCAACTATGGTGTTTTACCAAACGATTTTCTCAAGTACACTCAGGCCCAAATGAGATTCTGCTCAATTCATCCTTTTATATTAGCTATATGCATGCGCTTCTGGGGCAACTGCCCGCTCCTTTTCTAGAAGCAAGCCTTCTTGCTGCATTCTTGGGGTCCCATCAGGCTATGCTTGGCTCCCCCCG
>DATMZB010000457.1:0-2529 GCA_035560655.1 Methanotrichaceae archaeon
CCTCTGGGGGCGCTTGAGGGAAGTGGTCGTCGGCACCCCCGAAGGAACCATGATGCCGAGATATGAACCCATTTTTGAAAATGCTACAGATCCTCAGCTACTGAAGATTATGAAGGAGCAGGGAGGAGAGCTCTTGAAGGATGTGATGCCTGATTTTTACGCATCCCTTGGGGAGGAGAGCGATGCCCTGGCAGAGGCATATAGATCCCATGGCGTGAAGGTTCACATCCCCCGACCTGTGGTGCCTGATGAGCTGGCCTATTCCTTTGGCTCCGGATCTTCTAACCTATTTCCCTGTGACGTCTTCTGGTGCGTGGGCAGAAACGTGATGGAGAGCAGCTGGCGGAAGATGTACGTCCGCCCTACCCGATGGTCTGTCCGCGATCTCTATCGTCACTATGTGGACTCTGACCCATCGGTCCATCTCCATGCCTGCCCAATGCCTGCCCCAGGTTTAGGAGATTATCACTTCGAGTGCAGCGATATACTCATCGTAGGAGATGGCAATGTCATCCTGGCCTATGACTCGCATAACAAATCCAGCAATCCCCGTGGGTGCGAATGGGCAAGGCGTATCCTTGAGGATGATGGCTTCAAGGTCACAGTCATAGAGCTGGCCGATACTGGGATCATCCACCTGTATGCGGTTATATGCATCATAGGTCCAGGCGTTGCCATTGCCTGTGAAGATGCCTTCCCCGGCAGGGTGCTTCCAGAACCCATAAGGGATTGGGATGTCATATGGTGCAGCCTTGAAGAAGCAAAAGCAACTGCGCCGTGTGCAGTCAACATCGATAGGAACACTGTGATCCTGCCGCGGGGCGCTCCCAGGGTATGCAGGGCTGCATCCAATCTGGGCCTCGATGTCATTGACCTGGAGTTCTCAGCCCACGCTATGGCAGGGGGCGGCATACGCTGTACAACAGGGGTCATCTACCGTGAGATCGACTGATAGACGGATCAGCCTGGCTGCAGTGGATAGGAACTTGAAGGGTCCAATATTCCATTATGCAGTGGGCTGAGCCTTTCGCAGATCTATACGATTATAAGTGCCGTCTGGATAACCATAGCCCGGCGAAGTGAGATGACAGCGAAGAGAGATGAGTACCATGGCCAGCAAACCTGAAGTCTATGTAGATTATGAATACGGCAACCTCAGAGAGGTTATCGTCGGCGTGCCCCTGACCATTTACCCGGATATTGAGATGGCCGATTGGGCTAAGGAAGCGCTCAAGGTCCTGCCTGAGAGCGAGCGCAAAAAGATGATTGAGAGATCGGGCAAATCCTCTCTGGAGATTGGCAAGTATGAAGCCAATGAGAAGGAGGACCAGGAGCTGATATCCATCCTTCTCAGCTACGGCATCAAAGTCTGGCGCCCGGAGGTCATGAGCAGGGAGAGGCTGGTCATCAACCTGGGCGAAGAGGCACTCAGGTACTGCGGCGCCTCATTCCAGTACTCCCGCGACCCGCTCCTGGTGGTGGGAAACAATGTGATTGAGCTTGCCACTGGATCGCTCTGCCGCATAGCCGATATCCTGGCGTACAGAAAGCTCCTCCTGGACAGGGTTCTTGGCTCCAACGCCAGGTGGTTTGCCATGCCCAGGCCCGATTACAGCGTGATGTTCAAGGGAGGGAGCTACAGCAAGGACGGGTTCCCGGTGCTTGAAGGCGGAGACATACACGTCCTTGGCAAGAAGATCCTGGTTGGCAACTCAATGAACCACACTGTCGGCTCAAGCGAGCTTGGATGCCAGTGGCTTTCATCCATACTGGGGCCCCAGGGCTACGATGTTGAGCGGGTGCCAATAGGCGATGAGTTCCTGCACCTGGATGTGGTATTATCGGTTGTCAGGCCAGGTCTTGCCATCCTCTGCAAGGAGGCATTTGTGGACGGAATTCCCTCTTACTTCGACGGCTGGAAGATTATTGAGGTATCCAAGGACGAGGCTCAGCGCCTGGCTACAAATGGAATGCCCATAGATCCAGATCACTACATACTGAGCTACAATGATCAGTATGATGGATTGCGAGTCCAGAGGGCGCTGGAGGCGGAAGGAGTAACAGTGCGCCGCATCTTCTTTGGCAACCACAATGAGGACGGAGGTTCTATCCGGTGCACAACTCATCCTCTGGTGAGGAGGCTTTAGGACTGGAAAGTCCGGGCATCTCTCTTGCTTTTTGATGAATACGTCATAAAAAAGACGGCTTCTGCCCGGAAATCACTTCTCAGGCAATGCCTGATTGAGGCCAGGGATCTCCCCGGCCCCGGCCAGCACAGTGATGCTCGACCCATTGAAATCAGTGCCTATGGGCTGATATCTTCCGCCGAGATGCTCAGCCAGGAATGCCTCAACCAGAGCATAATACGATATCTGGTTCTGTGGCCTGGCAAACCCATGGCCCTCGTCTGGGTACAGCAGGTATGTCACAGGTATCTTTCCTGCCTCCATGGCCTTGACTATTGTATCTGATTCTGACCTGTTCACCCTGGGATCGTTTGCTCCCTGAGCTATCAGGAGCGGCCTCTGT
>DATMZB010000458.1:0-2072 GCA_035560655.1 Methanotrichaceae archaeon
CTGGGATGATGACCGGCGTGTTGCTGGTGAATTCAAGGGAAAGCAGAGGTATGCAAAGGCATGCAAAGGAAGCAAAGGAAGCAAAGGAAGCAAAGGAACATGCCAGGTCATCCGCGAAGAAGGGGCATAGGAGCACTTCCGATGCCCTACCAAAGCTTCCCGCATCATTCAATATCATCCCTGTCCGGATATTCCCTTGATTGGACAGGGCTCTGATAGGGGTCTATCGGCCCTACTCCAAAACTATTTCGCCAAGTAATGCCAATAAAAATGGCAGGAGAACCTTGAGATGGCTGAACAGAGAACATACTATGCACCGGGAGTGGATCTAAGAGAGCTGGCCGAGATCGTATCCAGATGGTTCCAGGCCAGGGATTTCCAATCCCAGGTCTTGAACTCGGCTGGAGGCGGCTTCATAATCCAGGCCAGACAACCTGAGTCATGGAAGTCATTCCTAGGACTAACCAATGCCCTTACTGTGACATTGACCCCAAAGGGCAGCGATCTGGTGGTCGAGACCGGAGCCGGATTATGGGTGGATAAGGTAGCAGCTGGAGCCGTGGGCATAATCTTCCACCCTCTGCTGATCACAGCGGCATATGGCGCATGGAGGCAGAGCCAGCTTCCTGAGAAGATCTTCAAGACGATAGGGGACTACGTCTCTGGCAGGTACGGCCCGGGCACGGCTCAGGCAGCAGCCGGCAGCAGAAAGGTTGCTGTGACCGGGAGTGAAGAGCCAGCGTCTTCTGCCAGCCTATGGAGATGTCCATCATGCGGCCAGGCTACAGGAGAAGATGCCAAGTTCTGTGAGCAGTGTGGAATCAAGCTGCCCGAAGGGGAAGTGACGCGTCCCTCATCCAAGATAACAGTTGAGTAAGTTATTCGCACTATAACCGAAGGCGAGGGCTAAGCCCTCACCTATACTATAACTGAGATCTGGCTGCCATCTGGGCTGAGCTTGCTGAAAATGATCTGATTTTGAGTCCCTGGATCCTGTTGGTTGTTCCTCAATATGCCAGAGATCCACCAATTGCTTGCGTTCAAACCTATAGCCATTCTATTTATCAGCAATAACCATAAAAGTTTGGTGCCAAGGAGATGGTCCAGAGATGCGATCGATCTGCAGGCCTTCATATCTTCTCAATCTCAACCTCAAGCCTGACCATGCCGACATGAACCAGCCCATTATCATCCAGAGGATGGTCCTGAATGTAAAGATCTACGACCTCATTTATGAGATCCTGCCTCTGGTCTTCGCGAATTCGCTCCAGATAAGGCAGCCAGGTTGTGCTCATCCATGAAGCCAGGCACCCACGCCCTTTCTGAACCATATCCTTCTGGACCAGATCCACACGGACGACCTTGAGGCCGGCGTCTTCTGCCCAGGCACGGTACTCCTCAGGACCAAAGAAGCCGTATGGAAAGCGAAACTCCCTGAAGTTCATAGACCACCTCTCCTCAGATATGACCTCATTTACAGCTCTAAAGATATCTGCAGCATTGCCTCTGCCTCCGAACTGGAGAAATGTCCTCCCGCCGGGACGAAGGCTCCTTCTGATCCCATCCAGGACCGGCCTGTGATCCAGTATCCAGTGCAGACAGGCAAATGATGTAACCAAGTCGAACTCATCCTCGTAGTTCAGGCAGGAAGCGTCTCCATATTTGAATTTCAGGTTTGGGGAGCTCGACTGAGGGAACCTCTTATTGGCGAAGCTGATCATCTCCTGAGAGGTGTCTATCCCAGTGACTGACCCATCCCTGACCCGGGCTGCCATCCTTGCCGTGATCCTGCCATCTCCGCATCCTATATCGAGGATCGACTCGTCTCCTCTGAGATCCAGCCGGGACAGGATCTCATCTGCCCACTTCTCCTGTGCTGAAGAGCTCTTCTCATAGGCCTCTGGGTCCCACTTGGGCATGATCATCAACTCCAGCGGCGTCCGCACATTTGCAGCGGTGCCCGCATCGTTGCATATGATGGCACAGGTATTCTATCTTTTCCCTTCGGGAAATAATAATGAGGCCATTCAACATATAATGCTGCCCAGCTTCTGTCTTGAGGTACTGAGAAG
>DATMZB010000459.1:0-2173 GCA_035560655.1 Methanotrichaceae archaeon
CGCTTAGCCTCTTTAAGTATTATGTTAGTTATTGCATTTGCTTTTGTATCATTAAGTCTCTCCATGGCATTGGAGAATAATAGCTTAAACACCTCTGGCCTGGAGAAGGCTTTTGATCCAGTGAATATGAACACCACAGTCAGTCCAGGTGATGATTTCTACGAATATGTCAATGGAGCGTGGATCAAGAGCCATTCCGTACCTTCAGATAAATCTCGATATGGATCGTTTGATATAGTGGCTGACGAGACATATGAACGCGTCAAAGGGATAGTGACCAGCGCCGCCAATAATACTACAGCGCCCATTGGGAGCCTGGAGCAAAAGATAGGCGAGTTCTATCGGGTTGGCATGGATAATGCCACTATTGAAAGGCAGCGGCTAGAGTCTATCAGGGCTGAGCTTAAGAGAATAGATGAGGTATCAAATATCTCCGATGTCCAGGCTGTATCGACCCACATGTTGAGTCTGGGCATAGGTCCCTTCTTCGACCTGTATGCATCGCCAGACAGTAAGAATAGCAGGATAATGATCGCTACACTCTCTCAGGGCGGTCTGGGGCTTCCAGATAGAGATTTCTACTTCAGACAGGATAACGAGTCTAACAAGACGAGGGAACAGTATGTGGCGCATGTGGCCAAGATGTTCTCATTGATGGGCGATGATCCAGATGTCGCTGAAACGAACTCTCAAACTGTGATGAGAATAGAGACGAGGCTTGCCAATGCCTCATTCACAAATGTGAATGACATGGATCAGACAAAGACCTATAATAAGATGAGCCTAAAAGAACTCCAGGACTTTGCTCCAGGCATCGACTGGCCACGCCTTTTTGCAGATGCAGGCTGTCTGGATATTGATTACGTAAACGTCAGAAACCCCTCATTCTTCAAGGAGTTAAGCACCGCCATGGGCAATGAGAGCGTGGAGGATTGGAAGACATTCCTGCGCTGGAGTCTGATCTCATTTACAGCCAGCTACCTCAGCTCTGATTTCGTAGACGAGAGATTTGACTTCTACGCAAGAAAGCTAAACGGCCAGGCAGAGATCAAGCCCCGGTGGAAGAGGGTTCTAGATGCAGAGAATGGCGCTATGGGTGAGCTCATAGGCCGCGTGTACGTGGACATGTACTTCGACTCCCTGTCTAAGGCCAAGATGGTCGACCTTGTATCTAACCTGAAGAAGGCCTTTGCAATGAGGATACAGAACCTGACCTGGATGGAGCCCGAGACCAAGAAGAAAGCTATAGAGAAGCTAAATATCCTGGAGGTCCAGGTAGGCTACCCGGATGAATGGCTGAACTACACTGGCCTGGATGTGAAGAACGATTCCTACGTCCAAAATGTCCTCAGAGGCTCAAGCTTCCAGTTCCACCATGGCCCATCAGGCGTGGACAGGATCGGGAAAGCAGTAAACAAAAAGCTCTGGAGAACTAATCCTCAGACTGTTAACGCTTTCGCGAATTATAAACTGGTACTCATGATCTTCCCGGCGGGCATTCTACAGCCTCCCTTCTTCGACTCTAATGCAGACGATGCTGTCAACTACGGCGCTATAGGCATGGCTATAGGGCACGAGATGACACACAACTTTGACAGCGAAGGGAGAAAGTTTGATGCATATGGCAATATGACCGACTGGTGGACGCCCGGGGATGCTGCAAGCTTCAACAACAGCACCAGGGTACTAGTAGACGAGTACAATAAGTTCGAGATCCTGCCAGACTTGTTCATCAATGGCAACCTAACCCTGGCAGAGAATATAGGAGATCTCGGAGGACTTACAATTGCCTATGATGCCTACAAGCTCTCACAAAGCAGTGAGCCTGAGAAGATCGACGGCTTCACAGGAGACCAAAGGTTCTTCCTGAGCAACGCCCAGATGTGGAGAGAGTCGAATAGAATCGAGTTACTAAGAACCCAAGTCTTGACCAATACACACTCTCCAGCCAAATTTAGAGTCAATGGCGCAGTCTTCAACGTGCCTGAATTCTATAATGCCTTCCCCGAGGTCCAATCAGGGGATAAGCTCTACAGGCCACCTGCAGAGAGGCCAGCGATCTGGTAGATCTCCGACCCTGCTACCTTTCTTTTTCTTGGATCTCTTCTCGATATGGGTCTCATAGGCATCTATCTCTGATATCTACATCTCTGGGGGTGATCCTCTTGATCTC
>DATMZB010000460.1:0-6176 GCA_035560655.1 Methanotrichaceae archaeon
GTTTAAAAGATCCCAAATTAATATCTGATCTTTAACAAATATAAATGCTTGGTAAACAGGCTGTTGCATAAACGCAATTAGAGATAAAAGATTAACTAGGCAAGCCATCGATTTCTGCCACCAATGACTTTAAGCCCTTCAAACCATAGGATGCTCGCTATCCCAGCTATGAGGCAAATAGCGATATCTATGAAGTGCAGATAGGCAAAGCCGAATAGTTCTCTGAGGAATGGAACATAGATCACCGCTGCCAGGAAGGCCAGAGCACCTCCAACCACCCACCACAGGGCGGGGTTAGGAGAGCTCATTGTCTCTAAGATCGTCCTGGACCAGGATCTGTTTGTCAGTATCAGCGCCAGGTTTGCTATGATAAGCGTTGTATAGGCCAGCGCTCTAGCTTCAGCCCCGCCCTGACCACGATAGAGCGAGATTGCATAGACCGCCAGGACGATGACCAGAACGCTCAGGCCCTGAAGCAGGCTCAGACCGATTACGCGCTTGCTGAACAATGGTTTTTTCGGATCTCTCGGTGGTCGTCTCATCACATCAGCCTCCTCTGGCTCGGCCTCAAAGGCCACCGAGCAGGCGGGATCGATGATAAGCTCCAGGAAGACCACATGAACTGGGAAAAAGACCAGCGGCCATTCCAGGAGCACGGGGATGAGGGACATTCCAGCTATCGGCACATGGATGGCCAGGATATAGGCCATGGCCTTCTTGATATTGTCGAAGATCCTGCGGCCCAACCTCACAGCTTTCACTATTGAGGAAAAATCATCATCTAAAAGCACGAGAGACGCCGCCTCCCGGGCCACGTCAGTTCCTCTGCTGCCCATGGCTATACCTATATTGGCAGCTTTGAGTGCTGGTGCATCGTTCACCCCATCGCCGGTCATGGCCACTATCTCTCCATTGGCCTTCAGCGCCTGGACCAGCCTGAGCTTCTGCTCCGGTACCATTCGGGAGAAGATGCTGACTTCCCCAACCAGCCTCTGAAGATCTGAATCACTCATCTTCTCCAGCTCAGGGCCTGTTACGACCCGGTCTGATGGAAGGCCAATCTGCCTGGCGATGGCCTGGGCAGTGCCAGGATAGTCTCCGGTTATCATTTTGACTCTTATCCCGGCTGAATAACACTCCTTGATGGCCTCAGGAACTCCTGGACGCACAGGATCTTCCAGGCCTATCAGGCCCAGGAACTCGAACTTGAAGTCATGCTGCCCGTCCGGAAGCTTAGTCTCCTTAAAATATGCCCTGGCTACACCCAAAACGCGCAAGCCCTCCTCAGCCATTGCCTGGATCTTCTCAGAAAGCTCCTTGAGCTGATCCGAGTCTAAATGGCACAGGTCGGCTATAGCTTCTGGCGCTCCCTTGGCGGCTATCACGTAATCTTTTCCAGAAGGCGATTTCCAGACCCGGGTCATGGCTAGCAGCTTCTTAGACAGAGGATACTCCTGGACCAGTTCCCAATCCCTGTGGATGTGCTCCGTCTTTTCCAGATAATCATCCCCAAGTTGCTTGAAGGCCTTCTCCATGGGGTCGAAGGGATCTATCTGGCTGGCCAGGATGCTGAACTCGATGACCTCATGGATGGCATCTGGCAGACGGCCTGCTGCATCATCAAGTTCATAGAACTCACTGCCCGCGAATATCTTCTTAGCCTTCATTCTGTTCATTGTAAGGGTGCCGGTCTTGTCCACGCATAGCACAGTAGCTGAGCCAAGAGTCTCCACTGCCGGGACACGGCGTGTGAGGACACGGCTCTGAGAGATCCTCCAGGCTCCAAGAGCCAGAAAGATGGTCAGAACCACTGGGAACTCTTCAGGCAGAATGGCCATTGCCATAGTTATGCCCGCCAGGAGACCTTCGATCCAGTTGTTCCTGGTCAATCCATAAATTATCACCACCAAAGTGCAGAGCCCAAGTCCCATCATTGCGAGGTTTCGAACCAGGCGGTTTGTCTCCTTTTGAAGTGCGGTCCCCTCCGTCTCGACTTTCTGCAGGGCCTTTCCAATCTTTCCAATCTCTGTCTGCAAACCTGTTGCCTTGACCACAGCAACGCCCTGGCCCTGTACAACGAGGCTTCCTGAGTAAACGAATGGTAAATCATCGCCGCCAGGTCTAGCCATAGAGGCCTTTCCATCTGAACAGGCCTTGCGCACTGAGACTGATTCGCCCGTAAGCAGGGACTCATCAGCTGAGAAGTTGGTGCAGGCGAGCAGCTCTGCATCTGCAGGCACTCGGTCGCCCTCTGAGAGGATTATCAGGTCTCCAGGAACTACTTCCCTTCCAGCTATGCGCTTATGCTCTCCATTGCGGACTACTAGAGCTCGGGGGCTGGAAAGGTCTCGAAGGGCTTCTAACGCCCGCTCAGTCTTGCGCTCCTGATAAAGGGTGATGCCCATCACTACGAAGACGAAACCCAGAAGCATCAGCGCTTCCTGGATATCTCCCAGAACTAGATAGACCATGCCACCAGCAACCAGGAGCAGGAACATTGGCTCCCTGACCACTTCCAGGGCAATGGCCAAAACACTCCTAGGTTTGGCAGAGGGCAGCTCATTATAGCCCACTAACTGTAGCTGTTCCGCAGCCTCGGCTTCAGATAGGCCCTTTGCAGCGGCAATGTCAAAGTCTTTGGTCAGAGACATCTCCCTCATTTAAAGTGTTTCTTTAAGTATTCTTAGATATATGAGCTACAAAACTATAGCTGCCATCTGTAAATCTGCTAAACCGTCTTGCCAGGTTAAGAAATATCCTTGAGGTCATGGTGCGCTAAATGGCACCACCATAACCGGAACCTCCGAGTGCCTGACCACTTTCTCTGCCACGCTGCCGAGGAGGAACCGGCTAATTCCAGTGCGTCCGATGCTTCCCATCACCAGGATATTTACACCTGATTCCTTTGAATATCTGATCAGCTCATCGCTTGGATTTCCCTTCAGTACCACCTTATCGCAGGATATCCCTTCTTTCTTTGATTTCTCCTCTATATATGCCACTGCCTCCTCGCCCTCTTTGAGCATGGCGTCGAGCAAGCCCTCTTTCAGGCCGTGCAATGTAGTATAGCCATGTAGCTGAACCAGCCTCTGCATATCCATCACATAGACGGCAATAACCTTTCCGGCAGAGCACTTGGCCAGGCTTATACCTAGATTTGCAGCATGCCTGCTAGCCTCAGATCCGTCGGTTGCTATCATTATTTTATCGAACAAATCATCACCTTACGAGACTCACCATATGCCAAGCATTTACCTGGAATTCTCTGGACCCTTCCCTTTTATTGCTTCTTTATCCTCTGCGCTAAGAAGGCAATCGCACTTGCCTCCAATTGCAGGGTTGCAGTTGCAGGGCTCGATATGGATGTTGACAGTAGTGCCGGAATATTGCTGCTTTATTGAGCAAGTTACCATGTCTGCTATTCTATGCGACTCGTCTATGGACATTGAGGGGTCTACTATCATATGGAACTCCACAAATCGATGAGATCCTGACTTGCGGGTGAGAAGCCTGTGAAATCCTCTCACGGCAGGCGCAAAGGCTGCTATCCGCTTCTTTATAAACGCCTCTTCTTCTTTGGGTAAGCTTACATCCAGCAGGTCGCGGGAAGATTCGACTGTGAGCTTATAGGCAGCCTTGATAATCAGCAATGCCACTCCAATTGCTGCTATCGGATCTACCCAGTCCAGATCCGTTCCTGGCAGCACAAACTTCCCAATCCAGATTATGGCAAGTCCTGCCATGACTCCCGCAGATGTGTAAACGTCTGTACGCAGGTGCCATGCATCCGCCTGCAATGCCACAGAGTCGGTCTCTTTGCCCACCTTGAAGAGCCTTCTCGATACCATGATGTTTGCGGCCGAAGAAACTGTCATCACAGCCACTCCCCAGCCTACATCCTCCAAAGGCTCAGGATTCCTCAGCTTCTTTGCAGCCTCAAAGATGATCCAGCCTGCTGCCAGGAATATTAGAAGGGCTTCAACTGTGCCTGATATGTTCTCGACCTTGCCGTGGCCGAAAGGATGCTCGGTATCTGCTGGCTTGCCAGATGTTCTGACTGCGAATAGCGCTATCACTGCTGCCAGAAGGTCTACTCCCGAATTTATGGCCTCAGATATCACCGAGACGGACCCGATCATTATACCGATAGTAAGCTTGAGCAATACCAGAGCGGTATTCGAGGTCACTGAGAGCAGTGCTACTGACGATTTCCTTTTATCAATAAAGTCGTCTCTGTCTTCCATGAGGCAATCCTTCAGGCGTTCGAGATCTTTATCCCGGCATTCTCAGTATAGATTCAAATTTATGGCTAGTGCCTTCTTCTCAGAATCAGGGCGGTTCCAAGTATGCCAGTCAGGGCGAAGACATACTCGAATCCAGGCTGCTGTACTTTCTGGTTTACCTGGTTCGTTAGTTCTTCCTTTGCCATCTTTGAAAGCTGCTCTGAGGTGACATTCAGGCTCTGGTTGATGTGCTCTGCAGCCTGATTTTTAAGCTGCTCCTTGGTGGAATTTGCGTCCTGGCCGAGGTGCTCCTTGGTAAGATTGCCCTGTACTATATGTTCCACCACTTTTTTTTCTATTTCCTGCTGGCTGATATTTGCATGCTCTTGTAGCGGAGCTGCAATTGAGTCAATGGTAATACCGGCCATAGCCGTCGATGACATGGCAGCCATTAAGGCAAGGATAATCAAACTTGGACTCTTCATTTTTACATCACCACGATTCGAAGTCTTCGCTTATAGCAGATGATACCTTAAAAGATTATCGACGATTCCCTGATTCGTATTCCCATTAGGCATGATTGAAGATAAATAATGTACTTTTAGGCAGTATTTTCTTCATGGCAGGAACATCCAGAAGGGTTTGATGCATAAGGCTTTATCTCCATTATTGCACGATGAATCATATTTTCGGGAGGTTTTCAGCGATGCATGTTTTGATGATGAAGCATAAAGCCCTGGCCAGAAGGCCAGGGTAGCTTATACCCCAAGCCTATCGCAATACTTTGCATCGACTCCTTTAAAATACCGGCCTTTCAACCTAAGCGCAACGTTTACGAGGCCTATGAGAACTGGCACCTCCATCAAGGGACCAATGACTGCGGCAAAAGCCTCAGGCGAGTTGATACCAAAGACAGATACTGCAACGGCTATGGCCAGCTCGAAGTTGTTGCTGGCGGCAGTAAACGAAAGAGCAGCAGTATTCTCGTAGTTCACGCCCAGGCGATAAGACATATAGAAGCTCACAAAGAACATGAGCAGGAAATATATTACCAAGGGGACGGCTACTCTTACCACGTCAAGAGGGAGCTCCACAATGTACTCTCCCTTGAGTGAGAACATCACAATTATGGTGAATAGGAGTGCGACCAGGGTGATATTGGATATCCTTGGAATGAACTTTGACTCATACCAGGTCCTGCCCCTGGCCCTCATCATGACTGTGCGTGTGATTATTCCAGCTATGAAGGGTATGCCCAGGTATATGAAGACGCTTTTAGCAATCTCAGCAATGGTGATATTTACAGCAACACCTTGAGCTATCCCAAGCATGGGCGGGAGCACTGTGATGAATATGTATGCATATATCGAGTAGAAGAATACCTGGAAGATAGAGTTTAGCCCCACAAGGCCTGCACAGTACTCGGTGCACCCCATGGCAAGCTCATTCCAGACTATGACCATGGCTATGCAGCGGGCCAGGCCTATCAAAATGACCCCAAACATCAGGTGGGGATAGTCGCGGAGAAACACTACTGCCAGGACGAACATCAGCACAGGCCCGATGACCCAGTTCTGGGCCAGAGAGACTGCCATGACCTTCTTATCCTTAAAGACATTTCCCAGCTCATCATACTTCACCTTGGCCAGAGGCGGATACATCATCAGTATGAGACCTATAGCTATGGGAATTGATGTAGTTCCCACCTGCATGCTGAGTATGAACCTGGTAATTCCTGGTGCATAGTAGCCAATTCCTATGCCTATGAGCATGGCCGCAAATATCCATACGGTCAAAAATCTGGATAAAAAGGATAGACCTTTGCCAACTCTGTCTGCTATATATTTCCCTCCTCGAATCTTTTTTTCCTCAAATCCTTGTTGATTTTTGCCCTCGCTCGATATCATCGGCCATAGATTACTTCTCTCTGATCAAGGAGATCATGTTCATGGC
>DATMZB010000461.1:0-2133 GCA_035560655.1 Methanotrichaceae archaeon
GCAGGTCAGAGCTTTATGACCAGATCTATATGCATCCAGAGAGATTCTTTTTTATCCTGGCCTTTGAAGGTTGTGCTGGGCTGTGCATCCAGACATGCGATGACCATGGGGAGGATATAAAAATTCAGGAAATTGGCGGCCTCAGGCTCAACTCAGAGGGCGATTCTATCTCCGTCTTCCAAGAAGAACTCAAAGAGGCCATGACGAGAGTGGAACTCTGCCAGGATTGCCCAGATGGCCAGGAATATCCTATAACCCCAGCCATCAAGAAGAAGATTGGTGAGCTGCCCGGCTTCATTGATTGGATAATGGCATCAGTCCGGGCAAATGGGCGTTGCCTTCTGGTTTATCCATCATGGAATATATCTTAGCATACCCGAGGCTGATTTAGCATTGAGGGTTTAAGCCCTCCCGGTTCCAAAGACCTTCTTAAGGAATCCTCCCGATCCCTTATCTCCTGCCTTGGGACGCTTCAGATCAGGCTGGGGCTTGCCGGGAGCCGGCCTTTTAGCTGGCGATTCAATGTTAGGCCTGGCACCTCTGGCCACTATCTGGGTGCTGATTCCTCCGTGCCTGGACTTCCTGGGGCGGATGCTGACCGTGACCGGCCGCTCTATCTCATTGCTGACAAGCATTGCCACTCCTGGTGGGAGCCTCTTGATCTCCTCTTCCAGCTCTGAGGTCATGCCCTCCAGGCCTTTGGATAAGGCCTTGAGATCATTGGGGTTTGTGACCCTCATTATCACCTGGGTGTTGCACTGGGATATGACGTTCTTGTCGACCCTGGCCGGCCTCTGGCTTATGACCATCAGCCCCAGCCCGAACTTCCTGCCCTCGGCAGCTACAGTCCTGATTATGTTGGTGCTCGCCGCATTCCCGCTGCCGCGCTCTGGGATGTAGTTATGCGCCTCCTCCACAACCACCATTCCTGGAGAGATCTGCCCGCGCTTTCTGGCCTCGAATATCTCAGAGAGGAGCCTGGCCACTATCATCCCCTGGAGCTCGGGCACGACGCCTGTCATGTCTATGACCGCAGCCCGGCCTGGCCTGAACAGGTCCCCTATGGGCGTGGGCGTTCCTGAGAAGAGGCCTATCTCCATCAGGGACTCCAGATGACCCACAAGGGACCACTTGGACTTTGAGGTGGACTTTACAACCTGGTCTATGACCTCCTCCAGAGTGTAGGCATCAGTCTCTGCAGAAAGGGCGGTGATAGCCTCATAGAGCAGCCCTATCTGGCCGCTGGTGGACTCATGAGGTATCATCTTGGCAATCTCCCTGGCGCTGAGGCCAATGCCGTTGAACCTGAAAGGCCGGTCGGCTCTGGGGTTAACTGCCATGCTTGCTGGAGTATAGACCGTGACATCGTAGCCCCTGGGCTTGATCTTGAACCTGGAGAAATCCCCTTCTCTATTTGCCTCCTTCATTGAGACATACTCGCCATGGGGGTCGATCACCAAAAGGGCCACCCTCCTTTCCAGAAGCTCTTCAAGTATCACCGCAGCAGTATACGATTTGCCGCTTCCGGTCTTGGCAAGTATGCTGCAGTGCTTCTGGACGAGGGTGTTTGCGTCCAGCTCTACTCTGACATCATAGCCCTTGAGCAGGCCTATGTACATATCCCCCTTGGAGAGCCCAAGAGATGTTTTAATCAGCTTCTCATCAGCCACAAAGACCGGGTCTCCTGGCTTTGGAGGGCTGATGGGCATTCGAAGCTTGTTGTTGATATTAAGACCAATTATTCTCGCCTCAGCTATCATCATCTCCCTGGAGTCAAGCCCCTCCCGGCCGGTCTTTTCAAGCTGGTTTAAGTTGTAGGCCAGGTTCGATCGCTTGATATCCTCTACCTGGGCCAGGACCCAGTCCTTGCCCTCGGCCTTGACTTTAATGTAGGTCCCCCTCCCTACCTCTTTATCAATTAGAAACTTGAATGCAAGAGGGTTTGTCTCCCCCACTATTGTGCCAATAGATCCCTTTGTGAGTGCCTTCAATCACTATCACCGCTGAGGCGAATATCCATCCATGAGCTTACTCTGTGCTATTCCCTTTTATTTTTATCGAATGCCCTGCAATCTGCTACTGAGATACAGGTAAACAAGAACAAAGTAACTGATAATATAAATAGCCCTTGCT
>DATMZB010000462.1:0-5941 GCA_035560655.1 Methanotrichaceae archaeon
ATGGATCTCAAGCCCAAGGTGAAAGACCCACCCCACCCCCGGAAGGTTCCTGAGAGGATTGAGAGCATGACCCTAGAGGGCGTGTCCTTCAGCTACCCCGGCTCTGGCAGGCAGTCGGTCCAGGGAATAAACCTGGAGGTCTCCAGGGGCAGGATGGTGGCCCTTGTTGGAGAGAACGGGTCCGGAAAGACCACCCTCATAAAGCTCCTGGCCAGGCTCTATGATCCTGACCAGGGGCGGATACTGATAAACGGCCTGGATCTGAGAGGCTTCAGGATACAGGATCTGCGCAGGGAGATAAGCATCCTCATGCAGGACTATGGAAGATACAACATGACCTTCAAGGAGAACATCCAGATCGGGGCTCCAGAGGCTGATGATCTACAGGAGGTTGAAAGAGCTGCCAGGTCAACCGGGGCTGATCAGGTAATGAGAGACCTTCCAGAGGGCTATGACACTGTATTGGGGTCGTGGTTTGAAGGCTCCAAGGAGATAAGCCCTGGCCAGTGGCAGAGGGTCGCCCTGGCTAGAGCATTCTTTCGCCCCTGCCAGATAATGGTGATAGATGAGCCCACAAGCGCCATGGACCCTAATGGCGAAGCTAAGGTTCTTCACGAGTTCAGAGAAAGGGCACGCGATAAGGTGGCCATAATAATAAGCCACCGCCTATCTGCAGCCAGAGAGGCGGACATGATCTATTTCCTGAGTGCTGGTAAGATCATCGAATCAGGGAAGCATGATGAGCTCGTCCGCTCTGGAGGGGAGTACGCCAGGCTCTTTCGCCTCCAGGCAGAGGGATACAGGTGATCCAGGAATGGAAATAAATAGCACTAAGCCCTCATCTCAGGCCATGCCACCAGGCCGTAATGAGATAGAGCTGCTGCTGAGCTGCGCTAAACGGGGTTTTGGCGGGACTGCAGACCTCTCCAGAGGCGATATAGACTGGGATCGGTTCATGACGCTCGCCAGGCAAAATGGCATGGTGCCTCTGGCATACCGCGCCCTGAAAGCCTCACCGGACCTGGCGGTTCCCCAGGCGGTCATGGATGGTCTGAAGGAAGGCTACCTGCAGAATGTCAAGAGGTCTCTGAGGCTCGAATCTGAGCTATTGAGAATTCTGGCTTCCTTCAAGGATAACGGAATCGAGGCTATACCATTCAAAGGCTGTGCTCTGGCTCAGCAGATCTATGGGGATCCGGCTATGAGGCAGTTTGGAGACCTGGATATCATAGTGCACGGGGAGGATGTCTTGAAGGCCAAGTCGGTCCTCATGTCCAGAGGATATTCTCCTGAGTCGGTGATGAGCCAGGAGCGAGAGAAGAGGCTTCTTAAGTCCAATTGCGAGTACAGCTTCTGCTCTCCCATGGGTGTCTGTGTAGAAGTCCACTGGGGATTGGCGCCCAAGTATTACTACATGACCTTCGATGAAAATGGCATCTGGTCCAGGGTCAGGTCAATAAATCTGGGTGGAAAGAAGGTGCTCTGTCTATCTCCTGAAGATCAGATCGTTGCCCTGACCATACATGGCTCCAAGCACTTATGGGAAGGATTAAAGCTGGTCTGTGACCTGGCAGGGTTGATAGAGCGAGAGATTGGTCTGGACTGGAATGATGTAGTGGATTATGCTATCTGCTCCAGATCAAAGAGGTCTCTGCTTTTGGGGCTGCTTATCTCCGAAGAGCTTCTGGGCTCAGATATCCCTGCTCACCTCAGCAATGAAGCCCGGCAGATCCCGGCAATCAGGGACCTATCCTCATCAGCAATAGACGGACTTTTTAGCACGGAAAAATCAGGGTTCTATGAAAAATACACCTTCTGGCCAAGGACGCTGGATGGCAATCTCGACCGTGCCAAACACATCTGGCATCGTCTGATGGATCCCAATTCCGCTGATTATATGGCGATAGATCTTCCGGATGCCTTTTATTCGGCTTATTATCTCGTGCGGCCACTTAATCTTGTATATAGGTTCGGCTGGAAAAGGACTCGCTAGATGGATTATTGATTAAAAAAGGGAATTAGAGAGTGCCCTGTAGGCCCCTCAAGGCAGGATTTCAGCACTCAATATCTTGACCGGCTCCACAGGCCTGTCCCTGGAATCGGTCTTGACCTTGCCAATCTTTTCCACCACGTCCATTCCAGAGATCACCTTGCCAAAGACCGGATGAGCCTTATCCAGGTGTTTATTGTTCACCAGGTTTATGAAGAACTGGCTGCCGCCGGTGTTCGGCCCTGCATTGGCCATGGATATTGTGCCTTTCTCGTTCTTGTTGTGCCTGGTAAACTCATCCTTGATGGTGTAGCCGGGCCCGCCCATGCCCGTGCCCTTTGGGTCTCCTCCCTGGATCATGAACCCGTCTATGATCCTGTGGAATATGGTGCCATCATAAAACTTTTTTTCAACCAGGGTCTTGAAGTTGCCCGCAGTTATGGGCATATCCGGGTCTAGCTGGATTGTAATGTCTCCCATGCTTGTCTTTAGGAGGACCTTGTCCCCGCCCGCCTTTGCAGTCTCTTCTGCCATGATATCCACTCTCCTATCTCATTTAAAAAAGGTGTTGAATGATCAGGATATGACCTTTGCACTGATTATCTTGACAGTCTGCAGTGGCTTGTCCGAGGCATCGGTCTTGACCTTTGCGATCTTGTCCACCACGTCCATCCCAGATACTACTATGCCAAAGACCGGGTAGTTGGCGTCCAGGTCTGCGCTGTTGTCAACAAGGTTTATGAAGAACTGGCTGCCGCCGGTGTTCGGCCCTGCATTTGCCATGGCCAGTGACCCACGCACATTGTGGTTCTTGTTTGGGAGCTCGTCCTTGATGGTGTAGCCAGGACCGCCTGACCCATCGCCATTGGGGTCTCCTCCCTGGATCATGAACCCGTCTATGACCCTGTGGAATGTTAGTCCATCATAGAATCCCTTCGCTACTAAAGTCCTGAAATTGCCCGCAGTTACGGGCATGTTGTCAAAAAGCTGGATTGTAATGTCACCCATGCCGGTCTGCATCAGGACCTGTGTCCCATTTGCCTGAGAATCATTGGCGGCTGCACTGGCAGCGCAGAGTGTGCCGAGCATCAGTACCCCGGCAAGTAAGCATAACATCGTTCGCATCATTGGCAAAGCATACTCATGCGAACAATATTTAACTTGTGGTTAGGGACAAGGCAGGATGCTCCTTACTTCTTGATGGCCCTGCTCTCATCCACCACTATGTAATCCTTGATGGCGCAGACAGAGCTGAAGGGTATCAGCACGAACTTACCCTCCTCCCTGTACTTGCGCCGGTACAGCTCCGAGTCGGGCCTGACCATCAGGTCAAGCAGCCGGCCTGACTCCAGGTCGAAGACTATGTTCTCCACCTCGCCCAGGACAGTGCCGTCTATGGTCACTATCTCCTTTCCAGCCAGACTTCCGGCGAATACCTTGGACATTCCCCTCACCTTGGTGATAAATCACCGGTAGCCTATATAAGAGCTCGGCTCGATCTTGACCCCGCCCTTGAACCTCTCATTTATGCGCTCATAGTAGCCCATCATGTTTTCCTCCACAGAGGGCCTGATCTTCTTTAGCGCCTCTAAGTAGTGGTTCATCTCCACAATCTCAGCATCGGGGTCCTCACGCAGAGATATCATCACAGCCTCTCTGCATAGCGCATCCAGGTCAGAGCCGACGTAGCCCTCAGTAAGCTCGGCTATCTCCTCAAGGTTGACGTCGTCTGTGTTTGGTATTCCTGCGGTATGGACCTTCAGTATCTCATACCTTCCGGATTTATCAGGAGGCCCTATCATGAGCAGCCTGTCGAACCTTCCTGACCGAAGCAGTGCAGGGTCTATTATATCAGGCCTGTTGGTCGCGCCTATCACTATCACATCTTTGAGAGTCTCCAGACCATCCAGCTCTGCCAGGAGCTGGTTTACTACCCTCTCCATGACCCTGGAGCCCTCATCCATGCCTCTCATTGGTGCTATGGAATCAAGTTCATCAAAGAATATTATTGCTGGAGAAACCTGTCGGGCCTTCTTGAATATTTCACGTATGGCCTTCTCGGACTCGCCAACCCATTTGGAGAGCATCTGCGGCCCGCGGATGCTTATGAAGTTGGCATTGGTCTCGTTGGCCACTGCCTGGGCGATCATGGTCTTTCCAGTGCCCGGAGGTCCGTAGAGCAGTATTCCCTTTGGCGGCCGGATGCCCATCTTTGTGAACTTCTCGGGCCGCCTCAGCGGCCAGTCTATGGCCTCTATGATCTCCTGCTTTAGAGGCCCAAGGCCGCCCACATCGCTCCAGGTCACCTTCGGCAGCTCTACGAGCACCTCCCTCATGGCGCTCGGCTCTATATCCTTTAAGGCATCTTCGAAGTCGTCCTTGGAGACGATCATCTTCTCCACGACCTCCTGGGGGATATCGTCCTCCATTCCGAGGTCTGGCAGGTACCTGCGAAGAGCTCTCATGGCCGCTTCTTTGCATAGCGCGTTTATGTCAGCCCCCACAAAGCCGTGGGTTCTGTCGGCCAGGCTCTCCAGGTCCACCTCCTCTGATATGGGCATATTCCTGGTGTGAATCTGCAGAATCTCTATCCTGTCTGGACGGTCGGGCACGCCAATCTCTATCTCCCTGTCAAAGCGTCCCGGTCGCCTCAGGGCCGGGTCTATGGCGTCTATGCGGTTTGTGGCGCCGATGACCACCACCTGGCCGCGCTCCTTTAGGCCGTCCATCATTGCCAGGAGCTGGGCCACCACGCGGCGCTCGACCTCGCCTGTGACCTCGCCCCTCTTGGGTGCTATGGAGTCCAGCTCATCTATGAATATGATTGCAGGAGTGTTCCTGTTTGCCTCCTCGAAGATCTCGCGGAGCCTCTGCTCGCTCTCGCCATAGTACTTGGACATGATCTCGGGACCGGCGATGGAAGAGAAGTTGGCGCCGCTCTCATTGGCCACAGCCTTTGCTATGAGAGTCTTTCCGGTTCCAGGCGGGCCGTGCAGGAGCACGCCCTTTGGAGGCTCAATGCCCAGCTTCTGGAAGACCTCGGGATGCTTCATTGGAAGCTCTATCATCTCCCTTACGCGCTGGACCTCGGTTCTTAGACCGCCCACGTTCTCATATGTGATGCCCGTGGCCTTGACAGCGCCAAATCCCTTGGCAGGCTTCTCAAGGAGCAGGATCTCTGTGTGCTCCGATATGACCACGATGCCTCCTGGATCCGTCTCAGTCACCACCAGAGGCACAGCCTCCATGCGGCCTATGAATGGATGGCTGGCAGAGGACATTATGGGAAGTATATCTCCTGACACTATCGGTCGCTTTAAGGTCTGCCTTCTTATCAGATCAGCAGCCTCCTCACCATAGTGCATATGCGAGCCTGCAGGTGGGGCCAGGACGATCTTCAGGGCATCGCTGTGCTTGGCCTTCCTGATCTTCACACGGTCCCCTATGCCCACGCCCGCGTTCTGCCTTATGAACCCGTCTATCCTTATGTAGTCCTGGGACCAGTCCTGCCTGTCAGCACGCCAGACCTTGGCAGCAGTTGGCCGCTTGCCCTCGATCTCGATTATGTCCCCAGGAGAGAGCCTGAGGGTGAGAAGGGCATTGGGGTCAAGCCTGGCTATCCCACGGGCCGAGTCGTTAGGATAGGCCTTGGCTACCTTCAGCTGAATCTCTTTCACTTCCCACACACCTGTCGCTTATTTGATCACGCTGATTTAAATTTATCCAGCATCTAGAACAATTATAGGCTTAAATGAGATAGTAATGTATTTAATATTTTCTAGTCTCCTTTCAGAACGCCTGGATTTACTCAGATATTATCCAGGCTTTGGCATGACTAACCCAGCTATGTCGCATAGGACGCTGAATCTCTCGGCATGGGATGGCCCGCCGAAGATCTGCAGAAATGCCAGAAATATCTATGCCTGCATACCGGCCTGAACATAACAGATT
>DATMZB010000463.1:0-6003 GCA_035560655.1 Methanotrichaceae archaeon
GACTATCAGCAGGGCTAAAAGAATAAGAATCAGCTTCATCTCAGTCCCTCTGCAAACCCTATCGCATATCCGGCAATGAAATTCAATGCTGTAATCATTAGGAATCCTGCCATGAACTTGATGTAATCGCTCATATCTTAATCACCTCAATCCCTGCCGCTTTCAACCAGATCCCACCGCCGTCATTATAAGATTCCATGAATACAACCCTCTTTATCTTCGCATTAATCAGCATCTTCGAGCACATTAGGCATGGTTCGTGGGTACTGTACAGCGTTCCCCCTTCAGGCGAGCACCCATGCAATGCCGCCTGAATGATAGCATTAGCTTCGCTGTGCGTAGCACGGCACAGCTCGTGCCTCTGGCCAGAGGTGGGTTTGGTGCATCCGGCAGTATCGCAGTGCTCTAAGCCAGATGGAGCCCCGTTATAGCCCATTGAAATGGCATGGCCGTCTTTGACCAGCAGGCAGCCTACCTTTCTATGTAAGCAGGTGGATCTAGAGGCCACCACCTGAGCGATTTGGAGGAAATAGGAATCGATGGATGGCCTCACGCATCCTCCCCCGCCATACTCGCCAGCACTCTCTCTATCTCCCCCGTCACCAGCAAGAGCACGAGCCCTAATATCCCGCTCACAATCATGAGCCCTGGCACGAACATTGGCAGCGGCTCTGGCTGCGAATATCCAAGCGCATATGCTTCCCATTCAGCATCCATGCTCAGCACGGTGAAGCCAAGGCATGCCCACGCGATGACGAATAGTATCCAGCCGGTGGCAATTAAGATGGATTTGATCATACATACCTCTTTTCAGGCGGCAAACCACACCGCTCGCATAGGCATATCCGCTCTTTCCATATCCGCTCTAAGGTCAGTTCGCAAAACCAATAGCCAGATACCTCCGGGCTCTGACAATTGTGACAGGCTTCGTCCACGCCATTCATGCCAGTGCCCTCGCCGATTGAACAAGAATCATTTCTCACATCTCCAATGTCCGTGCTAGGGACTGATTTACGATTGGCTGAATTGCTATTTAGGACTTGCCACTAGATCGCCACTTCAGACAGAAATTCCCTTCCCGATATCCCGGGCGCGTTTGCCAGAAGCCGTGAGCCTGGAAGTTATCCCATCCGTTGCCTTGGCAGTTCTGGCAGCTTCGGCCCAATGCTCTCTGATTAGCCAGAGACCAGCGGCTTTGATGCCATAATAGACGATGGTATAGAGGGTGCGGAGGATTCCAGTCACAATGTCACCTCCATAACCAATCTCCAGTGATCTCGTTGCGTGTCATGTTTCCGAGCTGTGCGAAGATCAACCCGATTGGCATCACTATCCCAAAGGCGAATAGCATAAGGAAAAACGACCCGGCTCCCGGTACGTCTCCTATAAAAACATACGCGGTCGTGATGACGACGGCTGATAGAGATGTTATCCCAACCGAGATAAATAACCCGCTCACGACAGACAATAATATATCTTTGATGACAGCCTTAATCATGCTGGCCTCCATCGACTGCAGCAATCTGATACTATCTCCTCGTCGCATCGGGTGCAGATGGCACAGTTCTGGCAGGATCGGGCCTCTTTGGTTGCCCGGCGCTCTTCGAAGAGGCCTTCCAGAAGCACCCCGTAGCAGATCCAGTCGCCGATCTTTTCTTTCACAAGTTCTTTGCTCGGGACCTCACCGCGCCCTGATGCTCTGGCTAGATCGAGTACCGAAACAATGTGTTTTGCAAGCATCCCTAGCAGGGCCTCTTCTGGAGAGCATCCCAGGATAGCACCGGCCTGCTTGAAATTCCAGTGCCTATCGTCGTCCTGCATATACTCACCGGCCTTGATGCCTAGCGTTTGCTGGCAGGCTTCTAGGCGGGCAGTGACTAAGGCAGAAAAGGGTTTAGACTTCATACTCCAATCTCCTCAAGCAACCTCTTCTTTTCCTCTTCCAGCCTCTTTGCTTCGAATTCTAAGGCCCCCATGTGATTTTCGAGGAGCATTATCGAGTAGTGAATTGAGATGGCGCTCTTTCTCTTCTCATGTATTTTATCGTCCAGGTGATTTAACTCGCTCAACCAATCGCGCTTTTTGTTCTCTTCGGGCGTTAATTCGATCTCTGTCATGCCTTCATCAACTCCAATAAATCATCCAACATCAGCACCGCCCAAACCTCAGACCGTTCTCTCTTAAACACTAACATCGGCTTAAGTCCCTCTTTCTTCGCATTGACTTTGCACTGCTCTAAAGCCTTCCAGATCTCTATTTTATCGCTGCTCTTTGCTTCAATTGCGAATGGCAGCTTCGCTCTGGCCGCCTCAGAGAGGATTATATCACAGCCTGATTGACCCATGCCCCTGCTCTGCACCTCTATCTCGGAGAGGCCCAACGTGGCTCTGATCTTCTCAACTACCAAATTCTGAAGTCTGCGGGCTTTGGCCTTGCGAGTAGCTGTAGAATTGGCAATCATGCCCACGCCTCTGGCAAGCTGGAGGTCAGAGCCTTGATAATCTTCCCCGCCTTGGACCTTCCCATTGCCTTCTTATTCACCCTGAAGCCCGCCAGCGCCTCTGGATTGAACCGGGCCTCATTCACTATGGCGTCGATGGTTCCATAGCCCTCTTTGGGGTCCAGGAGGGCTTTAGCGGCTGCGTCTCCTATGCCGTTTATGCTGCATAGGATTCCATAGCCATCCACATCTACGGGAAATCTTGGAAGCCATTCAGCAAGGTTAGGCTCCTCTGATAGATGCTTTGCATAGCTCAGCAGCTCCCTATAGGGCGCTAAAGGATCGAGCTTGGTAGGTGCCAATTTCAGGACTGGAATATTCATCCGATAGGCCAGCCCATTGAAGCTGATGAGCATCTTCATGAGCACTTTGGTTCGCTCAAAGGCTGTCTCTTGATCGATGCTTTCTCGATTGGAGGCGGCTGCGTCAATCACTCTCTGGAAGCAACATCTCTCTATTGCTTCATTGCCGCCCAGGACCAGGATTATGGCTGGCACTTTTGCTGCAGCCATCTCTTTTAGCTGAACCGGGAGATGCTTTTTCTTGTCTAGGACTGAGACGACATAATCAGCAGGCAGCTTAAATTCAGCATTTAGCGCACCATCTGGCCACTCGAAGTGTGCATCTACAACATATTCACCGAAGCCTTTTAGATCAAATTCTGTGGGGCGCTCGGCTGCAGCTCTGGCTAGGTCGGTGGCTCTGTCGCCTATCTGCTCATTCGAATCCACTCCAATTGCGATCATTTCAGTGCCTCTTTCATTGGGCATGCTCCGGCCCACCTGGCAAGCTCACACCTATACAGCTCTCCATCGATAGCCACCTCTGGATGGGTGCATACGACCTCAAAGTTCGCAGTGTTTATGGCGGCTTGGTCACATCTCTTAAGGCTCATGGATATTCCACCTTCATCAAAATCCCACCGATGTAGCCCCCTTCTTTATCGTGATGCCATTCCATGACACAGATTCCCCATTTTTCATAGCCGATCGTCTCGGTGACGTGACCAGAGGCAAGTTCTTCTGGCTTGAATCCAGTTGGTTGACTGCTCATGGGCCGCTCCTTTTCACCGCTAGTCTAGCGCCCCTCTTCCTGATCATCCGATCTCTCCTAGTGCCTTCTGGCGGAAGCTGATAGGGATCTTTGGTGGGCTCTTCTGCAGAGTCTTCAGAAGGATGGGAGGGATTAAGCGGCTTCATCCGCTCATCTCCTCCGGCTCATCCTCTCTCTCCACCAACAGCGACCCATCCGGTGTAACTGTAAGATAATTCGGAAGATATTCCGTTGCCTTGAATCCCTTTCTCATCAGCGATCTCCGGGCAATTACTGAGATCAGGTCCAAGAGCTGCTGCTGTGAGAGTGTGCATTCGCAGCTTCCGATGGTGAATTTGATAGATACATCCTTTCCGGCCAAGGCGGTTAGGATCAGATCATCCTCTTCATTAGAGTCTGAGAGGTGGCGATATTTGCGAATCTCGTTGCTCATCTATGCCTCCGCTTGCTGATCGTTCTCACTCTCGCCCTGGAAGATTGGCGGGATGGTGGATGAAGAGAGATGAGGCGGCTCATGGGCTGGCCTCCAGCTTCTCCAGATCTCGGAGCAGTTTATGCAATACTGTCCAATCGTGATATTCATGGCCGATATGCCGCGCGGCTTCGCTTGCGATTTGCTCCAGCACATAGAGCTTCCTATCCTCTGCCAGCGTACAGGGATGCCCCCGGAGCACATCACCAATCGTCTGCTTTTCTCCGATCTCCTCCAAGATAAATTGTATAGCAGATTCCAGGTCCGGCGGGCAGCCTGTTACAGACGTTGCTCCCTTGTGGACAGTTATCTCAACAGGCCTGTAGGTTGGTCCATCTGGGGTAGATCTCACTGGCTGGAATTTTATGCGCTTGAGGCCCATCACTCCAAACATCTCATCTAGCATGCCCTTTTTGCCATGTAAGTACGCTATCTCAGCAGGGCCGAATGGCGCAAGCTCATCTCCCTCGTGGAAGAACCCCTTTCCCATTGCGTGATCTGATAGGGCATTAGTCTGGCTATCCAGGCGGGATTCAAGCTCTTTGACCTTCGCTTCGAGGTCTAGCGGTGTGAAGGTCCGGCCTTTGATCTGCTGCCGAAGTTCATTGACATCCGCCACCAAACGCCTTGTTTCTATCTGATAGGCTTTGAGCAGGCCTTCCAGAGCACCCATGCGCTCCTTGATCTGATAGAGGTCCTGACAGTGGGTGCTGCAGAAGATATGACCATTGCTGCCGATGGCTGTTTTGCCGAGAGGTGAACCACAGTAATCACATAGGGGATTGGCCCGCCCAAAGCTTTTGCATGCCTGGCATGGCTGCGTCGGTTCCGGTCCTGCGAAATTGAGGATATAGCCCTTGCCTTGGCAGGAAGGGCATGGAGGGGTTTGACTGCCCTCGGAGCCTGGCATCTAAGCCACCTCACAATTAATCCACCCTAGCAACTTCTGCCCAATGGCAGGCGTCGGCGTGAATGGAGTCAAATCAAATATATTCGTCCTGTCCTTAGACGCCCTGGCGGTATGGTCTCTCTCAATGTCCAGGAAGGTGGTAAACTCATATTCCATGCCATCTCTTTGGATAGGCGCTAGGCCCACCTTCTTTATTGTGGTCTTGCCGCGTTCGTCCTTCTCCTGAACGTATTCTTGCTTTGCTCTGAGAGTGGCGATTACATGGATTTTAGATGTCAGCATGGCATCTACCAGGGCATTGTGCCGAGGGGTGACATTTCTCCAGGCCACGTATGAATTTCCGCTTGCCGATGCCGCAGCAGCACTGTCTTTCTGCTCCAGGATACCGCCCGCGCCCGTCCACGCATGCGTGAGACTGTCCACTATGACCACTTCCATTCCACCCTCTTCGGCCAGCTTTATGGCCTGAACATACTTCTCAGGACTGTATGGGGCGCTCAGGGTCAGGACGTTGTAATCTCCGATGAGAACGCCGCCGATGGTAGAGCCCACATACAAGTCACCGCTGCCGTTCTCTGTATCAATCAGCCCGACCTTCGACCAATCTCCTGTTATGCCATAGGCTATGAGGAGAGAGCTGGCTGTTTTACCACTGCCGGAGGTGCCGGATATGCCCAGTCTGAGTTTAGCCTGTTTGCGCTCTGCTTTCCTGAATCCCATTGGCTTAGGTGCTGCTTTGACAGGCGGTTTAGGCCTCACTGTTGATGTCATCGGCTCAAGGACTTCGGGAGCTACCTTAATCTGGAAGGCCCCCCCGAACTCCTTAACCGCCCTATCAATGATCTCAGGAATCTTATTCTGATAGGGTGTTACCCTTGTCTCCAGCTTATAGAAAGGGGCTTCGGGGATGGCTGTTACTGTGGCAGATCCCTGATTACCTCTTATCTTGATGTGGGTTTCGTCCTGGCTTTCGGTTTCGATGCCAAGGCCCTCGGCCCATTCTTGAACAGCATTTGATATTATTTTGAAATCCATTATAATACACTCCGCAAATTCACTATATCTCTC
>DATMZB010000464.1:0-3519 GCA_035560655.1 Methanotrichaceae archaeon
TTTAATTCAAACAAAACTCTGCAAATCCAGAGATATTAATCTTTTATAGGTGCCTGCCCGGACCAGACGGCCTCCATCCTTGATTTCAAAGCCCTGTGAAGCTCCTCTGCTCCCACTATCTCCTCATTCTCCAGGTCCCAATCTGCAGGATACATCAGGAAAGGACGGGATTGATCTCCTCCAGCACCGCCATGGCTGCCTATCAGCTCCTCGAAGGCAGCTACCTCATTCTTTTCAATATCATAAATGCTGTTGACCAGGATGTCAGGGATATAGCTGAACTGAGCGGTTCGAAGCAGGTGCCGGGCAGTCCTGGGTCCAAAGCCGTCCAGAGGGTCCTGGCCGATAATTCGTCCCGTTTCCAGGTAATGCCTTCCCTGTGAGCCGATCACAACTGGACCGCTCGCATCTGACCTCACCATGATGAATCCCATGCCCTCATGACGAACCAGGCCTGGAATGAGTGCAGGAAACAGGCTCTCTATCTTCTCAGAGGTCAGGTTATCCCTCCAATCGCAAAAGTAGATCAGTCCCAGATTGCCAGAAGCCAGGACAATAACCTGAGCGCCTTCTTCCGAGCGTTTTCTCTCCTCTTTTTTTGCCTTAAGCATATGGCGAAGGCCTCTCTTTGCCAGTTCTCTTCCTTTCTCGATTGGATAAATCAGGGCCTGGCCGAAGTGGTCCTGGTTGGCGTCAAGCTCGCTGTAGATCTTGAGCTTCTCTGGCATGAGGCTCACCACTAGGTCTTCCAGAGTCAGACCATAGCGCTGCTTGAAAGTTGCTCCCTTGCTCTGGCCGTGATCTGAAAGGACTATAAATGAATATGGCCTGGCAGCCCCCATCGCAGCCTGCTCCAGGAAGGCAAAGTGCCTGTCCAGCCTCCTCAGAGCAAAGAACGCCTCCTCATCTTCAACTCCTGAATGGTGAGCTATCTCATCATATCCCATGAAAGTGGAGTATATGACATCATGCTTTCCATCTGAGATGTCGCCTATCAAGATATAGGTCGTCATCTCCCTCATGAACACATTTGCGAATGCCCTAACTACCGGGTAGATCCCTATGTGTGTGAGTCGAGGCTGAACATCCTGGCGCCACTTCCTCCATCTAGAGTAAAGCTCCAGAACTATATCCCAAACGGCGAGCACTATTGTATGAGGGAGGTTGTACGGGCTTGAGTAAAAGAAGTGCCAGGCCGAATTGTAGAACCTCGACATGTTGGTCAGCTGGCTGTAGGTAAACATCACGTCCTCTGCATCTCCTGAGAACAGGTTCGTCCTGCTGGCGCCGTTTTGAGCCAGCAGGCCAGCCCTATTGGAGATGCGCCGCTCTATCTCGGGTGCATCCATGGGTCCTGTAGAGACCATGATCCTGTTGCCCTTATCCTTCTCGACCCATCTAAAGGCTGGGATGTCCTGGTTCTTGCCGTGCAGAATTCCTGCCTGGCTTGAGCCTGTCTGGCAGGAAAGGTCCGTCTCCCAGGCCTTTATCTTATGAGTGCCCTGCTTGAGCCATCTGGCCAGAGTGGGCATCTCCCCATCCTGCAAAGCCCGCCGCAGTACGGGCTCTGAGAGTCCGTCTATCTCAAGAAGGACAAAGCCCGGTTTATCATTCTTGCCTCCAAGAGAGGTCTTGGCTTTGCTGCGGGCGCCTCTGCCTATAACCGAACGGTAATATGAGGCATCGTCGTCCAGGGTCAGCGTGGATGAGATAAGAGTGCTTACTATCGTCACGCCTATGGGGACCAGGATCATGGCCTGCCATCCTTTGATGTAAAATCCCGGGACGAAAAGGTGCGCCAGGCCAATTATAAAGCCGTTTAAAAGCAAAGCCCCAAACCCAAATGTGAAGACCAGAAATGGAAGTGTGACTCTGGATAGAACCGGCCAGAGCAACGCATTTAGCAGTCCTATGGCCAGCACGGCCAGCAGAGCTGACCCCCAGCCTTCCACTTGAACTCCCGGGATCAGTCTGGCCATGAGCAACAGTCCCAGGGCTGAGGTTGCCCATATGACTAGGGTTCTAGCAGCACCTATCAGCAGCTTTCTCTTCTCCATATTCATGCACCCGCCCATGCATGGCCGGCATAGCGTGAGGCCGCAATCTCAATAGGACAGCTGGCTCCAGGATTTATATGATCTCTGATTTGCGACGAGGTAATCTAAGCAGCCAGAGCACTCAGAGCATTTATAATCGATCCCTTTGGCACAACTGTATCAGCGCCAAACCGTATTTTTTGCAGTCGTTTTTTGGGAACATTGAGATCAAGTCCCTTTTTATAGCTATCTGGCACTGCGCTGAAAGCTAGTGAGATCGGGTTCTTCCTCGACGCTCAACATTCATTGGTACTGGCATCAGAGATATACGCCATTCGTCATCGCTCTGAGGATAATTGCCTTGTATGCCTGCGGCATGGTTTGTCCTCAACTATACGCTTCTGTCTTTATGAGATCGCGCAAATCCATGCTTAATCAAGAAGAGAACAGTCCTATTGAGGATTTCTGCGGCAAAATAATGCTTCCCATCGCGGGTTTATGACTGGAATAGCAGCCATATGAAGAGGGACGCTATTCCCATAGATGTTATCGCAGTTATGGTGGTCTCAGCATTGATTTCGCGATTCATGCACGACCTTACCCTATCTACCAACCCATACAGGCCTATTGCCATCGATGCCATCATCAGCCAGTATACGAGCTTTGCTACAATCCACGAGCTTGGCATGTTATATCTTAGCCTCTTTAAAATTACCATTACGTTGAGGTTCTTGCTCATTAGGTTTTCCGTCCATGACTGTAACAGGTCCCGAAAAGTTAGGGCTTATAAAGTATCTCTCTTTCCTTTTAGCGTTCTCTTTGGAGATGCCTTAAATCGAGTCGAACGACCTGCTGTGACCTTCTAGGCTAGCTCTTATCAGATCTCATAGATCTCAGTCAAGATATTCTTCCAAGTTTTAAATGACTTTAAATCATATAAGGCCAATCTAATCCTGCGATTACTTAGAGGGGGGTAAAGTCTTTGGCGATCTCGTGTGAAGCCAGCGATGTCGGCGTATCCTTGCAGGTCCAGAGCCTGCAAGAGGATTACCAGCAACGCTGCCATGAAGGTTTCTGGAAAAGATGCTCTGTACATGCCCTCATGCCGGCATGCCCATGCAGAGAACATCATGAAAACCTGCTTAAAAGAGCGATAAACCATAAATATTTTGATCTATCTCTTCTCGGGATGGTGATTCTGGCTTTCACAGCGCTTCTTGGGTTCTCTTTGTGCTCTGCGTGACTTACTCCACTGGATGGGCAGGATCTTCTGCGCGCATTCCTGTAGAGCATCGCGAAGAAACCAGGCGCCGTGCTATCAGATAGAAGACCAAACACTCTTACTCCTGGCTCATAGACAAGCCTCTAATTGCTCAATGCTTGCAGGTCGCTCTATATTTACTGATAGGTCTATGCTTCCGGATCGACCTGTTCTGCATTAAAATTGATTTACACTGCTCTGGAATTTTAATTTATCAGAATC
>DATMZB010000465.1:0-3753 GCA_035560655.1 Methanotrichaceae archaeon
GTCAAACGGTGATGGCACACCTTGCTGCAAGCTGCGGAGTATTCATTATAATAAAGATCAATCAACAGATGCAACAGCTCATTGAGACTTGAAGATAAGGGCCAGTTGCTTTAGAGGTGGCTGCCTGACACAGGAAGGGCGCGTGCATAGAACTCTATGCCCGGATACCCTCTGAGACTGAGAAGATCAGATAGCGTTAAGGTTAAAACCCCTTATACACAAGAGGAGGAAAAGACCTGGATTTTTTTGGCTTGACGCCACCTCAGGTCCATCAGGGGATTTGCAGATGAAGTTGGCAAGGATGGTTTTGTGGATCTTGTTAATTGGTTTGCTTGTGCAGTGCTGCTTTTGCAAAGGCACAGTCATCATTGTTGATGCTGCAGCCAGCAACTCAGATGATGATATAATCGCACCACAAAAAGAGGCTTCTGAGCCTGGCACGGTACTGGCAAACGAGTCCAGGCAGGTTGATGAGCTCCTCTCGTCCTTTGTAAAGGACGGCTCGCCAGGCGGAGCCATCATGGTGATCGAAGACGGCCAGGTCTTGAAAAGATCCGGATACGGCCTTGCCAGCCTCGAGAGCGGGACTGCAATCACCCCTCAAAGCATCTTTCACCTGGGGTCAGTTGGCAAACAGTTTACAGCTCTTGGAATAATGATGCTGGCCGAGGAGGGTAAGATAAAATACGATGATCCAATTGGCAAATACCTGCCAGAGCTTGCCTGGTGCGACAATGACCTCACTATCCGCCAACTTCTCCATCATACCTCGGGCATCACAGGCTATGACGAAGATGAAACATTGCACAGCGAACTTACGGATATCCCGGGCGGACCGACCAACAAGGACCTTGTGGCGGCGCTGGCCAATCCGCGCCAACCTCAGTTCCACCCCGGCGATAAGTTCAGCTACAGCAATACAGGCTACGATATCCTTGGTGCCCTGATAGAACGCGTTTCAGGCCAGTCCTACTCTGAGTTCATGCAGTCACGGGTCTTTGGCCCGCTTGGCATGACGCACACATTTGCCATGCCAAACCCTGGCAGAGATGTTTGCATCAGCTACGAGATGGCAGGTGGATCGCCCACGGCTGAAAAGTCGGATCCTTTGGACAACCTGAGCGGGTCTGGCTCTATCTATTCCAGCGTTGAAGATTTATATCTCTATGATCAGGCCTTGAACACCGACGAACTGGTCAAGCAATCAACCCTGGAGGAAGCATTCCAGCCAGCCGTGCTCAATGATGGTTCTGAATCGAAGTACGGCTTTGGGTGGGAGCTGGATCCGTACAAGGGAGAAGTGCTCACGGCCCATAGCGGGAGCTGGCTCGCATTTTCTTCAGAATATATGCGGTTCCCACAAAAGCGTCTCTCCATCATAGTCCTTCTCAACCAGAACTACTCAGAACCTGGGGCTGAGGATCTCGGCCATAAAATTGCAGACATATATCTGAAGGATGCTCAGGAGTGAATCGATTTGGACCATTGCTTAAAGGTTTGTAGGATAGGAATAGTCACAGGGCTCATATTGGTAATGCTTACGGCATTAGTTTTGCCTTTAGCAATCGCAGCCGATGAGAACAGCCTCTGCACCCAGGGCTCTAATAATATTAGCATGATAGCCGATCTTGGATTTCGGCCTGAAAAGGACGGGTTCAACTTCTCCAACTACGGTCAAGGCACTCAGGGACTGACGCCTGATGAGATTCGCCGCTTATTTGGAGATGGCGCCTGCATCAGCAGTGCCAATGGGAGATGCAGCCTCGGTCCTGCCGGAACATATTGGATGGAGTTCATAAACAGCCTGATGGACGGAGGCCATTGCATGGGCCTTGCCACTTTAAGCCTGCTATTCTTCGAGGGTTTTGAAGATCCTTCAGCATTTGGAGCCAGGTCGACTCACAATCTAACTCTGGATGGGAACGAACCTCTGCAAAGGGAGATCGCCTACTGGTTCGCCATGCAGGGCGTCGATCCGGCAAGCAGCTCGAAGATCGAGCTCTCTCCAAATGAGATTCTGTATCTTCTGGCGATGTCGATGGCTGATGAGGACCGCACCCTGAAGTATACAATGTCCATAAGCAAGCCCGATGGAACAGGCGGCCATGCAGTCATGCCTTTCTCAGTGGTAAGCTTGGGCAATGAAACCTACTGGATCCTGATCTACGACAATAACATTCCAGACCAGCCAGTTCCTGTGGTGATCAACGCCAGCTCCAATACCTGGACATACCCCATCTATGACGGATATGAGGGCGATGCCACGAACCTATCATTGGCTCTGTACCCCATAGGCACCCAGCTCACGGGGCAAGACTGTCCATTCTGCAAGGACAGCAACCTCACATACTGCCAGATATGGACCATGGGACCTGCCAGATTGCTCATAGAGGATGCTAAGGGAAGGAGGCTTGGCATTGTGGAGGGAAAGCTGATAAACGAGATCCCGGGAGCTGATGCCTGGTATCCCATGGCCGGTCAGGTGGACCTGAGCGATGTCAACACCTCGAAAGCGAATATATCTCAGGTCGATAAAACGGCCATGAAGGAGATCAACATCACCCCTCCTGTGTACCAGGTCCCATATGGCTGGCAGAGCTTCGATGTGAAGATTGAGGGCCTTGAGAATAAGAGTCAGAGCAATCTGGCCGTAATCAGCCCTGCATTCTTCATAGTGGCGCTGAATATCAGCCTGGAAAAAGGCCAGAAGGACGATCTGTGGTTCTCAGATATTGTCCACTCCCAAAATGGGGAGTTCTTCAGCTATCATCCATCAGGTCCAGAGTCGCCTGATCTGGGATGGGGGGTACAGGACAACGACAGCCTCATCTACTTCGTGCTAAATGGCTTCGATCTGGAGAAGAATGCATCCATTGCCTTTAGCATGAGGCAGGACAACAAGACCAGCTTCGAGGTATCCGCGTCCAATAAGACCAGCCTCTTTGATTTTGGCGGAGCATTTATAAATCAGACATTCAGGCGCGCAGTCGTCCTGGATAATATCAGCCTGCAGGCAGACTCCAAAGCCATCTTTGATTGCCAGGGCTGGCCGGATAGAGATCAGAGGATTCTCGGGATCTATGATAAGAATGAGACATTGATAAGAGAGCTTCAGCTAGAGAATGGAACTAAATATATAATGGATATCTAGAGCTTTGTAGAGGTCAGATGAGATGAGCCAGCCGCTTTAAAGCTCTCCTCATCTTACAATTTGAAGTGTGAAGGCCAGGATCAAACCTCAAAAGGCCTCCATCTCCATAAAGGGCAGTGTCTGGCAGCGCTTCTGGCTCTCAGTCTCTCGTATCTTCAGGTAATCAGCCATCTGATCACTGCAGGGCCATATCCTCCAAAGGTGGTTCCTGTTGAAGCAGAACATTGGCTGGTACTGCCTGGCCTCCTTGGGCCCTGCCAGGGGGTCGGCCGGGATCAGCCTCTGAGGCACCGGCTCCAGGGTGCTGTCAAGCAGGCACCACTGGCCGCCCTCGTTCTGGTAGACCGTCCAGGCATGGCCGTGTATATGGCCCTCAGAGTATACTCGTCCAAGGACGACCCTTAGACAGTGGTCGCTTATGCCGCTTGCCAGGAGCATGGAGGCAAGAAGAAATGAGCGGTCCTCGCATCCGCCCTTGCCCAGGTGCAACGTCTCCTCAGGGAGAAGCCAGAACCCGCTTTTATCAGCATGATATTCTACGTTCTCAGAGACATGCTTCCAGATCTTCCATGCCCTGATGTCGAAGGTCCCGCTCTCAAGTG
>DATMZB010000466.1:0-3256 GCA_035560655.1 Methanotrichaceae archaeon
TGCCAGGCTTACTGCAAGGAAGCCCAGAATGCCTTTCAAGGACGCTCTTGTGCTCTCTGAAGTCAGAGATATCAAGACAACTGCGCCTGCCAATATCAGGATCCAGGGATAGAAACCCAGCTTTTCAAGAGTTGCAGTGAATGGGAAAAGATTTTTTTGCGCAAATATCAGGACCGTGCCCTCTCTAGAGGCTGATTCCATCCCAGTCATGCTGGAGAGGGCTGAAATGGTCGATGAAAGCCAGCCTACCTGATGATAGTCCGGGGCAAATAAATAGTATACAGCCAGGCTCAGAGTCTGCACCATCAGGACAGCTCCCGAAAAGAGCATTCCAAGCCACGTCTGGCTCAGCTCTGGCATCATTAGAGCTACCAGCAGGGCTGCAGCAGCGATGATCAGGCCTGAGTTGTAGGGGTAAGGTACAATGAAGCTCGAGAGAGCCAGGGGCACAATAACTGCTGCATACCTCTTATCCATGACAGCTTTGGTATTCCAGAAGCCAGCTATGGAGAATGCCACTGCGAGCAGGATCGATGCCATGGCCGTGGCCGGGCTGGCAGTCGGGCCGTTTATATCCAGATTAAACAGCCAGAATGCTGTCGATGCCATCAGAGATAGCCAGAGTAATTGCTTCATGCTTTTCCTCCCTGGGGCTTGGTCAGCATCTCTCTCAGGAGCTCAATGTTCCCCAACCACTGGAGCTGGTACTGCTCCTTGGTCTCCATGCCCGGCATCTGTGATAAAGACTCAAGGTTTTCATTGAGCAGAAACCGCGAGTCTCCTATTAAGATCACCTGTCCTTGGCCGATTTTCTTGGATATTATCAGGTTATACTTGCTTCCCCCATAGCTCAGCCAGGTTATGGTCTTAAAGTCTCCTGCGGCCTGGACCGGGTAGGCATCCATGAACTTGGGCTCATGCCAGTACTTCAACAGATTCTCAGGAGTTACAGTTCCCTGGCCCATGGTGCCGTGGGTCTCTACGATCCATGGAGGTGAGCCCATAGGAAGATCTCCTATCTGCATGTCAAATGATCTCAATATAGTATCAAGCGAACCTGCGTTCTTATGGCCTGCGCTTATGATCAGCAGGCCTCCCCTCTCAACGAACTCTTTTATCCTGGAGGCCTCTTCAGAGGAATAGCCAACATTAGGAGCTATGATGAAGAGAACTGCTCCTTTTAAAGCCTCTGGAAACTCTCTCTTCCCGTCTGCCACCATGGGCAGGTACCCATTTCTAAACAGGTTTGTGGTCACTCCGGTTATGCTGTCTGCCTGGTAGTTGGCCATATTGAACTGGTTTAGATGTGTGTGGTCTATCCAGGCCAGACCTTTCTCTGCCCTTGTCGGGGTCTGGATGGAAGACTCGTTTATGCTTCCGGAGACAATTAGGGCGAGGGCCAGGATCACTGCTGCTGAGGCCAGCAGAGAGACTGTGAGCCTGGGACGCCTGATGACTATGAATGCAATCAGAGCCGCGAGCACGAGGAACGATGACCAGCCGAGAGCTGTGCCGTAGCCCGATTCGTTGCTCATGAGCCAGGTCACAGAATCGTAGATCATCTTGTACCTGGTTGGCATCTCAGAGTTGAAGAGGAATGATGTATCTCCAAAGACCAGCACCTTGCCCTTGCCATAAGTTGAAGAGGCAGCTATGACCAGGTCACCCAGCATCTCGCCATTTTCGTATGTCCTGTCTCCCAGGTGACCCGGAGTTGTCGAGTTGTGATTATCAGAGAAGGAATACCTGCCTATGATCACAGGCCTGGCTGTGCCGTTGATGCTCAGAGATGCACCAACCGATGATGTGGTGACCTCAAATCCCAGATCTCTGGTGACATAATGAGGTAGCGGCACAGCTCCATATGTCCAGTGGTTCTGGATATAGTCTGCAGTATCAGGGTTGACCTTTATTCCAGTGGGCATGAGCACATCGTCCAGGTAATCTCTTCCTGATTTGAAGTCCTGGTCCGAAACGAACATGGAGGTGTGCTCACCAAAGACTAGGAGGTTCCCTCCATCCTTCACGAACTTCTGGATGCGGGATATGTTGGCAGGGCTGAAGGGAGTTTTTAAGTTCAGCATCATCAATATATTGGCATCCTTAAGAGCATCATCTAATGTGTGAGGGTTGGTGCTGTTCAGCTCTTCTACCTCATAGCCGATGTCCTCAAGATACAGCCTCAGAGCGCCAATTGAGAAGCCTGTGTCTGGCTGGAAAGACTCGTTTCCCTTTGGAAACTGAGGGATATCGAATCCCATCTCGCAGTCTCTCTCGTTGATTACAATCTTGCCCGCGCTTGCCTGGCCGTAATATGGGAAGATGGATATGCGCAAGACTGAGATGAATATTGCTGCAAGTGCTGCTCCATGCTCGGGCCTTGGGACCAGAGTTCCTAGATCTACGGACCTTGGCTTGATTCTTGGAACTGACAGCAAGAATGGTATGAGGAGAATTAAAAAGACCAGATAAGGGCTGTCCATGGCCCTGTCTACAGTCATCCACGATGCGGCAAAGGCCAGGGCGTAGCCGGCATAGACCAGGATTAAACCTGCCAGAGATGCCAGGAAGATCTTTTTAGACCTCGCGGACTTATCAGATAAGATAAAGAACGCCGCTGCACAGGCTGCAAAGGTTAGAAATATCAAAGTGCCGCTCATGGTAGGGCCAATAACGAGCGGCGTCCCTGCAATTCCGCCTACGATGCCCGAGGTTGCTTGTGATAAATATCTTATCCCCAGCCATAAGGCCGGGACATGAATATAGAATATGTAGAATACGGCATATATCAGGCTGCTCAGAGCAAGGGGTGGAAGCAGGTCCTCGGACTGGCCTGCAGATCTGAGCACCAGATCAAGTCCGCAGATGAATATTACGAGGCTTAAGAGCAGATACTCGGACTCCAATGAGCTGAAGACCAGCACAAAAGATGCAATGATCAGGCCGCCTCCAAGGGCCAGCAGTCTTCTATCAGATATTCTCGTATAGGAGCTGCCATAGAGTAGAACGACCGTTACTAATGATAAAAGCCCACATAAGCGGAAGAATATGGGCGACCCGTACCCAAGGTCAAGGGAAAAAGCATTTAATGTAAACAGAACCAGGACCGCTGAAGCCCATCTCCTTGTGAGGATGTTAATCTCATTGAAGGATTTCATCTTGGATTTAATAGATATCCCTCGAGCCATTTGCATTGAACTCATTCTGGGCATGGCGTATATCTTTGGGCAGACTGATCCAGGGGTAGATATAAATC
>DATMZB010000467.1:0-5467 GCA_035560655.1 Methanotrichaceae archaeon
CATTTGGCATTGCTGCCCTGAGCATCTGAATGATGCGCGACATAAAATAGTGTTACCACAGCCAGAGCGTTGATAAATACTATCGCCAGATCATTGAGTGCGACCATATGAGAGTTGCTGTCCCCTATGATGGCATTCATGGCCAGCAGGCTCAGCATTATGAGGGCTGCTGCCATTGAAGCACGGGGCAGAGAAAGCCTCATCTCCATTGGGGATAAGTAAACATTCCCTGGTCTAATACTTTTGCAGACTATTTTAAACGAGATTGGAAGGAATGACCTCTTTTTGCATCCTTGTCTACCTTTTGGATTTAAGAAGGGCAGAACAGTCTCCTTGCCCTGTGATCACTCTTCATCGGGGTATTGTGGCGGGCTCCTGCCAGACCTGGCCACAACCTTGGGATACCGTCCATCGATGGCAGGCTCCTCTATCCCTGTGACGACAATCAGGTGCTCCCAGTTATCACCCATGTCGAAGGTATAGCTGAACTCCCGGTCAACCTCCAATCCAAGAGAATCGATGGTGGTTTTGGCTACGTCTCCGGCCAGCTCCCTATCATCCAGCCCCGGGAATATAGAGTTCATGGGCATGGAGTATATTTTGGGCGTGCCATCCGGCCCTTCTTCTCCCAGGTCGAACTCGTATAGGTGCTCCTCTGACCTGTTGAAGGCCTTGAAGATGGCACGATGAAGGTGCTTTAGGGTCTGGTCACCGCGGATCTGTATTGTGCGGGAGATGGTCTGGCCTGCGAACTCCCCACCTACGGGTCCACCAACCACATAGACGACCAGGGTGTAGAGCTTCGAGGACTTCTCGGTCTTTCTCATTCCGCCCTTGCCCCTTACCAGGTATGTCTTTTTTAATGGCATCCAAAAATATTGGATCTTTTGAGGGGATATAACTTTTTTTTAGGCCGCAGCTTTAAAGCGCGTCCGTTGGGTGGGGGGGGTGCGCGCTCAAGATTCAGACTGAGAGCGTGGATAAGAGGAGAACAGACATAACTTTCCATGCGAGGCTAAATGGAGCAGGGCGCCTATGGATTCATGTTGAGAGCACGATAGGAGATGGACAGCCCTGACTTCTGGGCGATAGCCGACGATCTGGGCGTCTCAAGGCCTTGGCCCAAGACGTGTTCGCGGGGAACAATTATGCATATGCATATAGGCCAGAGCTGTCGCAGAAGCAAGATGTTCCCAGATTCGCATGCGTTCCGCCTTCGTGCATATTCAGCCCTCTCGCTTGGGTGCGGCAAGCTAACTGCCTTCCCGCCAACGTCTTTTACCGCTAACCATCTTGTAGTCAGTTGCCTTGCCGCTAACGGCCTTTGCTACTAACCATCTTGAAGCCAGTTATCTTGCCGCCGAATATCGCAACTATTCCAAATCTATCCGCCGCCGCAATTGCACCCGCCGCCGCCTGCAGCCGAGGCGGTGAATCCAGCAGATTCTGCAATTGGATACATGATGTTGGTATACCCTGTGAGGTTATTGTTGCGCCTGTCTGTGGCGTAGTTGGATAGGTTGATCACTGCTGGAGTCTGCATGGCCTTCTGCGATGGTCTATTGATGGACGAAATATTCATCATAGTGCCATTGACGGATGAGCCGTTCATTGATGTGACATTCATTGATGATTCGTTCATAGGTGAGCTATCTATTGATGGGACTTTCGTCGCCATGCTGCCTATCGAGTACGGACTCGTCCCAGCCAACCCCGAGAAGCCTGATAGTGCCAGGGCTCCGAGGTTCACTGAAGATCCGCTCTGTGAGGCCTGGGCATATGCTCCAGAGATGAGCAGGCAGGCTGCAATGGCCAGTGCCGCTATGAGCTTTCTTGAAAACATGACTGTACCCCTCCTCCTGTAGTTAAACGAGCTAAAAAATGTGGATTATGTGCCCGTGAGGGCACATATTGGGCCAAACATCTTGGGCCAAATTACTTTGGTGGCCACATCTTGGTCATCCACTCGCCGAGACGACCGGAGTCTTCTGGTCCGACCATGATCTTCACCTTGCCGCCGAAGAGCTCCTCGAGCTCTCCAGAGAACTTGGCTGCCATTCCTGGCAGGACCAGGGCTGGATACTTCTGCTCTTCCCACTTGAAGCCTGACTCGTCGAAGGCATCCTTGATCTTCTGTGGTGTGAGCTGTCCGCCGGCAACTGAAGCCTGAACGCCTATTCCATCTGTGTTGATAGACATCAGGTAGCAGTTGATGCCGTTTGAGCCCAGGTCTGACTCTACTGTGTAGTAGGTCAGGGCGAAGTTGGTGGTCAGGAACATTGGGACTTCTGCATTTGGAGTGCCAACGTTGTGGACGCCGGGCTTTACCTGGACGGGCTTTCTCGGGTCTGTGTAGATGTTGAACCTCAGGTGCATATCGGGCATCATGCTGTGTGCCTCAATGGAGTGCTTGACCATTATGGCACCGCCGCGGATGACGAATGCAGCTGTTAGCACAGACTCCCAGTAGGCTGCCCTGACTGGGTCCTGGGTTGTGAGCCAGGCGTTAATTGGCAGAGCAATTGTTGGGTAAGCGATATCCCTCTGGGCTTCCTCGACTGCGGCCCTGCGCAGGTTGATGAAGTTCTTGAGGGACTGCTGGAGCTGCTTGCCGTTTGGTGCAGTTCCTGGGTCCAGGACTATGTCCTTGATTCCAGCGGACTCGAAAGTGACGGCCATAGACTTGAGGCCATCCAGGTCGAATGGGACGCTGAGCACTACTGGCACATTGAAGTCGTGGACGAGCTGGGCTACCTCTTTCCAGTTGTTCTTGTCAGCTGCGTAGACCAGAGGTCTCGCCTTGGCTGCGACCTCGAGTCCTGCCTTGAGGACTGCGGGGTTGAAGGAGCAGAGGATGAGTGGGTAGTCTGTGGTCTCCTGGACCTTCTTGACACAGGCTGCAAACTTTGCGGGGTCGTTTGAGACTGACCTGACTGCGATCATCTCAACGCGCTCCCAGTTGCCTATGTAGAACTTCTTCCAGGTGGCGATCTTCTTGACGCGCTCAACGAGCTTTGCCTCGTCCATGGTGTCGGTTACATCATAGGCGAATGGCGGCTTGTTGAAGAAGGTCATCTGGTGGCGGTACATGACGTCCTCGCCTCCGACCTTCAGCTGCTTGTCGCCGACGCCCACGTAGACCATCCTGACCTCGGGGGCGACTGTTGACTGCAGAGCGGCCAGCTTCTTGGCATACTTCTTGTCCTTGAAGAGTGGCGGGCAATCCTCTACCTTCTTGGTCCTTGCAATGAGTCCTGCTGCAAAGGCCATGCAGGTCTGCTCACCGCATTCTTTGCAGTTAGTCTGTGGAAGCTGCTTGTAAAGGTTAAGCGGGCTAGTTTCCTTCATGGATCTCAAACCTCCATCTTGAGCCAGCTGGCTGTGTCCGGTGTCTGGGCCTCGATCATTCCCATCAGAGACTGGGTGATCTCATGCACATATGCGACTGCCAGTGGGTGCATCATCATGAATATATCTACGCCGGCCATGGCCAGTGTGAATCCTGTCAGGATCTCCCATATTGGGCCCCTGAGCATCCTGTCTCCCCAATCGGAATCTTCCTTGTTGGGTGACCTGACCATCCATGCCTCCCTGACTCCCCAGGCGTTCGTTGTGCCGGAGGACATTGGGAAGGTAAGCTCCTCGTCGCCCCTCAGGGCACCGAGCCTTATTCTCTCCATGTTGGAGTAGGCGAAGTCCAGGCCGTATGCGAGAGCTGCTGTTGTCGGGTCCATTACTATGGACTCGCGTGGCACGCCTGCCACCTTCATGAGCTTCCTGTTGAGCTCCTTCTGGGCGTTGATCTCAAGCTGTGTCCAGGCCAGACAGACATGTCCGTTGTCCACGCAGGCCTTGCCTATCTTCTCCCAATCCATGTTCAAGTTAGCTGAAGCGATAAGAACGCGCTCGCCCTGGGCCACCTCAGCGGCCTTGGCCAGCACTACTGGGTCCTTGTCTGGGTTTCCGGATCCGCCGATGCATATTGGTACATCGACTGCCTGGAGCACCTCTTCAACTGTCTTGACTGCATCCTTGGCTGAGGTGTCCTTCAGGAGAGGATCAGTTGAGATCAGGTGGACTGTGACTAAGTCGGCGCCGAACTTCTTGACTGCCTTCTTGGCCCACTCGCCTGGGCTGTTTATGACATCCTCGTAGTGCACCTTGACTGCCTTGGCCATGCCGATAGGCATATCGAAGACATCCATGGTGATCTTGGGGTTGTGTGGCATTGGTGCATCAGGGAAGAACGGCATTGCCTTCTCGCCGCCGAGCTTGATCACGTTGCCTCTGGACCCGCCATTGGCCTTGGTTGCACCAATGGTTACCTCCTGGATCTGGTTCTTCCAGGTCTTGTCAGTGCCAACAGCAAACTTGGATGAAGCCAGTGAGGCCGGTACCTTGAATGCCGGTATAGCGGCTGTAACTGCAGCTGCGGCTCCTGCCAGCGACGCGGGCGCTGGGGATATGGCCTGGGCCATTGCCACGGGCTGTAGCAGGCCGTCAACCGGGTAGCCTACTGCCTTTGCGAACTTGATCAGCTGCATTGCTATCTCTGCAGCCTGCTGACCGAAGTAGTATGCAAAGAGCGGTCCTACGCCGCCTGCACCTGCATCGATCTCTATCTCTACGTCACCCTCGATCTTGACGCCTTCGAGGGATTGGACATTTAGTTCTGATAATGTCTTATTCAAATCGGATAATGTGACCTTCTCTGCCATTCAAATCACCCTCATAGGCCCATTTGCCCGATGATCTGCTTCATCTCCACAACAGCTGGCGTATCATCGGGAAGGCCCGTTAATGGATCTCCCACTAGGTCAAACTTGGCTAGATTTGCATCATAGGGAACAGTACCGATAACCTTCAGGCCCACATCCTTGGCGTTCTCCAAGACCTTTGCTATCCTCTCCGGAGTTACCTTGTTCACTATCACGTACAGCTCTTTGTACTTGAGATCCAGAGAACCTGCCAGCTCGCGAATCCTCTCAGCTGTTGTGAGGCCACGCCTTGACTCGTCAGTGACGACTATCAAAGTATCCAGATCAGGAATGGTCTTCCTGCTGAGATGTTCGAGCCCCGCGGGCGTATCTATTATGGTCAGATCGTAATCAGTCACGGTCTTATCCATTACACCTCTAAGGAGGTTATTGACAAAACAGTAGCATCCAGATCCCTCTGGCTTGCCCATTACCAGGAGGTCGAATCCCTCCTCCTCCACCAGGATCTCGAAGAGCTTGGATTCAATCAAGCGCTGCTTATCTGTGTCAGGCGGCGTGGTATACCGGGCCTGCTGCATGAACTCTCGCATGTCGCCTATGGTCTTGTTCACTTCTACACCAAGAGCATCAGCGAGGTTTGCATCTGGATCGGCATCTATTGCCAGTATCCTGTATTTTTTGCCTGAGCTCTTGATGAGGTACCTTATCAGCATCGCGGTCACGGCGGTCTTGCCAGTGCCGCCCTTGCC
>DATMZB010000468.1:0-7811 GCA_035560655.1 Methanotrichaceae archaeon
TTCTACCGCCTGTGCGGAATAGATGAGGGCCAGGAGATGTCCTGGAAGGATTATTCGGCGTCCCTGCTGATCTTCAATGCCCTGGGGCTTGCAGCGGTTTTTTTGCTTCAGGAGATACAGGGCTTTCTCCCGCTCAATCCCGAGGGGCTCGGGCCTGTGAGGTGGGATACGGCTTTCAACACAGCAGTCTCCTTCACCACCAACACCAACTGGCAGTCCTACAGCGGCGAGCAGACCATGAGCTACCTGACCCAGATGCTGGGGTTGACTGTGCAGAACTTTCTATCAGCCGCGGTAGGCATAGCCGCGGCCATGGCCGTTATAAGGGGCTTCATTCGCAAGAATACTGATACCCTGGGCAACTTCTGGGTCGACCTGACCAGGTCGGTGCTCTATCTTCTCTTGCCTCTGGCCATTATCTTGGCTTTAATATTTGCATCCCAGGGCATGGTCCAGACCCTGGGCCCCTATGTCAATGCACAGACACTCGATGGAGGCGTGCAGACCATCGCCTTAGGGCCCGCGGCCTCTCAGGTCGCCATTAAATACCTGGGTACTAATGGAGGCGGCTTCTTCAATGCCAACTCAGCCCATCCTTTTGAGAATCCCACACCTCTAACTGACTTCTTGCAGGTACTGGGAATGCTGCTGATAGCGGCATCTATGCCATTTGCCTTTGGCTCAATGGTCAAGAACCGCAAGCAGGGCTTGGCTATATTTGCATCCATGCTGGTGCTATATCTGATGGGGCTCTCCTTTGCACTCTGGGCAGAGACACAGAGAAGTCCCCTGCTTGATAAGATGGGAGTGGCAGGCGGTGCCAACATGGAGGGCAAAGAGGTGCGCTTTGGCATATTGCCCTCAGTGGTCTTCGCCCAGTCTACAACTGTGACCTCGGATGGAGGCGTTGACAGCATGCACGACAGCATGATGCCCCTGACGGGCCTTGTCCTGCTCTTCAACATGGCCATAGGTGAGGTGATCTTTGGAGGCGTTGGAGTAGGTCTCCTGGGAATTATATTTTATGCCATAATGACCATGTTCCTGGCAGGCCTGATGATAGGCAGGACTCCGGAACTCTTTGGCAAGAAGCTGGAGCCATTCGAGATGGTCATGGCCGTGATTGGGCTTCTGGCACCAGCTATAATGGTACTGATACTGGCAGGCCTGGCCATAGTGCTTCCCGCAGGCCTATCCGGCCTGAACAACGCCGGGCCTCATGGCCTTACTGAGATCCTTTACGCCTTTGCATCGGCATGCGGCAACAACGGATCTGCCTTTGCAGGCCTGAGTGCCAATACAGCCTTCTATAACCTGGCTACCGCCCTGGGCATGATTGTTGGCAGGTTTGCAACCATCCTTCCGGCGCTGGCCATAGCCGGATCTCTGGCCCAGAAGAGGATAGTGCCCACAAGCGCAGCCACGTTCCCTGTGGCCAGCCCACTCTTCGTGATCATGCTTGTGGGGACGGTAATCATAGTGGGGGCCCTGACCTTCTTCCCGGTGTTCGTGCTGGGGCCCATACTGGAGCACCTGCTCATGCAGGCTGGCAGGACGTTCTAGGAGGGAGAAGATGCCGACAAACAAAAAATCAAACTTGTGGCAGGCAGACCAGGTGAAGCAGGCCATCAAAGATTCCATACCCAAGCTCGACCCGCGCAGCCTCTGGAGAAGCCCTGTAATGCTTGCAGTGGAGATGGGCGCCGTCCTGACAACGCTCATAACTGTACGGGATCTGATCTTTGCCGGAAACTTCAAGTTCGATGTGCAGATCACAATCTGGCTCTGGTTCACCATACTCTTCGCCAACTTCGCAGAGGCGCTGGCTGAAGGCAGAGGCCGAGCCCAGGCCGAGACCTTGAGGCAGGCCAGAAGCGAGGCTCTGGCCTGCAAGCTCTTGCCCGACGGCACGATTGAGCAGGTCTCAGCCATGGAGCTGAAAAAAGGCGACCTGGTCCTGGCAAAGGATGGCGATATCATACCAAGCGACGGTGAGGTCGCCGAAGGCGTGGCCCTGGTGGATGAGTCAGCAATCACTGGCGAGTCAGCTCCGGTGGTCCGGGAGTCCGGAGGCGAGCTGTGCGGCGTCACAGGCGGTACCAGGGTCCTCTCTGGCCAGATCAAGGTACGGATCACTGCCGACCCCGGAGAGACGTTCCTGGACAAGATGATAGGCATGGTGGAAGGCGCAAAACGCCAGAAGACTCCCAATGAGCAGGCCCTGGAGATACTGCTCATTGGCCTGACGGGTCTGTTCATAGTTGTGGTGGTCAGCCTGAATGCCTTTGCAGGGTACATGGGCCTGATAGTCTCAGTGCCTGTACTGGTGGCGCTGCTGGTCTGCCTTATGCCAACGACCATAGGCGGGCTGCTCCCGGCGATTGGCATCGCCGGAATGGACAGGCTGCTCCAGCATAACGTCATAGCCCTCTCAGGCCGTGCAGTGGAGGCCTCGGGCGACGTGGATGTGGTGCTCATGGATAAGACCGGCACCATCACTCTTGGCAACAGAATGGCTACAGAGTTCATACCTGCCAGCGGCGTGACCAGAGAGGAGGTGGCAGAGGCTGCCATGCTCTCATCCCTGGCAGATGATACGCCTGAGGGCCGATCCATAGTAGACCTGTCCAAGGAGACACTGGGCATACGGGGCAGGGATATCCGTGCTCCTGCCGGCTCATCATTCCTTCCATTCAGCGCAGAGACCCGCATGAGCGGGATAAATCTTGGTCCAAGAGAAATCAGAAAAGGCGCTCAGGATGCCATTGTGGCCTATGTTGAGTCCAGGGGAGGCCAGGTGCCAGGCGAGATCAGGATCGCTGTGGACGCAATAGCCAAGGAAGGGGGAACCCCCCTGGTAGTGGCTGAAGGCTCAAGGGTGCTTGGAGCAGTGCGCCTGAAGGATGTGCTCAAGACCGGCATCAGAGATCGTCTGTCAAACCTGAGGAAGGTAGGCATACGCTCTGTCATGATCACAGGAGACAATTCCATGACTGCTGCGGCCATAGCAGCTGAGGCTGGAATAGACGACTTCATAGGCCAGGCAAGGCCTGAGGCAAAGCTTGAGGCCATACGCAGGTACCAGAAGGACGGCCACCTGGTGGCCATGATCGGGGATGGGACTAACGATGCCCCGGCACTGGCACAGGCCGACGTGGCTGTGGCCATGAACGCAGGCACCCAGGCGGCCCGTGAGGCCGCCAACATGGTGGACCTGGACTCAAATCCAGCAAAGCTTCTGGACATAGTGGAGATAGGAAAGCAGATCCTGATCACCAGGGGGGCTTTGACCACATTTTCCGTGGCAAACGATCTCTCAAAGTACTTCGCCATACTGCCGGCGATATTTGCAGCCCAGTATCCCATGCTGAATATACTGAACATAATGCAGCTGGCCACGCCCACAAGCGCAGTGCTATCGGCAATCATATTCAATGCAATCATTATCCCGATGCTCATACCACTGTCACTTCGGGGCGTCCGGTATACGCCCACTACTGCACAGGCCCTGCTTCGCAGGAACCTCCTGATCTACGGCCTGGGAGGTCTGGCTGTGCCGTTCATAGCCATCAAGCTGATAGACATACTGGTTGTGCTGCTTCATCTGGAGTGAGGAAGATGGTCAATATTGCAAAAGAGATCAGGACTGCTGCTCTGCTGTTCATAGCCTTCTCCCTGCTTACAGGGCTGGCCTATCCTCTGTTCATAACGGGCATAGTCAACACTGCGATTCCGGGCAAGGCTGGCGGAAGCCTGCTGATAGTCGATGGTAATGTGGTGGGGTCAGAGCTCCTTGGTCAAAAATTCACCAGCCCCGGCTACTTCCATGGCAGGCCCTCAGCCGCAGACTACGCCGCCAACAGCTCTGGCGCCAGCAACTATGGTCCGACCAGTGCCCGTCTGATGGACCTGGTGAGGCAGAGGGTCATGGAGATCAGGGGAGAGAACGGAATGCCGCCAAATGAAGCTGTGCCCGCAGACCTGGTCCTGGCATCCGGAAGCGGCCTGGACCCACACATAAGCGTCGAAGGGGCGATGCTCCAGGTGGGGCGCATAGCCCGGGCCAGGGGGCTTTCTGAACCTAACGTAAGGGCACTTGTCAACCGGCACGTCGAGCCTGCGGAGATTGGAGTTCTCGGCCAGGATAGGGTTAATGTGCTGAAGCTCAATATAGGCCTGGACGATCTGGCCAGGAGGTAAGGATGGATAAAGAGTGCCGGCCAAATCCAGAGGAGCTGCTGAGGCGAATCCAGAAAAATGAGTCAGGCCGCACCCGCGGCAGGCTAAAGGTATTCCTGGGCTTTGCAGCAGGTGTTGGAAAGACATATCACATGCTGCAAGAGGCCCAGTCTCTGAAAGAAGCCTGCGTAGACGTGGTCATCGCCCTTGTTGAGACCCATGGAAGGGCTGAGACTGAGGCATTGAGGGATGGCATAGAGCAGGTCCCCCGTCTTAAGGTTGAGCACGGCGGAATAGTGCTGGAGGAGATGGACCTGGATGCAGTGCTTGGACGCCGTCCCGGGGTGGCGCTTGTGGACGAGCTGGCCCACAACAATGCCCCAGGGTCACGTCATGCCAAGAGGTACCAGGACGTGGAAGAGCTGCTGGATGCAGGCATCAGCGTTTACACCACAATGAACGCCCAGCACATAGAGAGCCTCAATGATGTGGTGTACGAGATCACAGGGATTAAGGTCCACGAGACCGTGCCTGATAGCATCTTAAGCGAGGCAGATGAGGTGATGGTTGTGGACCTGCCCCCAGAGGAGCTGCTCCAAAGGCTGAGCGAAGGCAAGGTGTATATTCCGCCCAAGGCCGAGCAGGCCATGCGCAGGTTCTTCCGCAAGGGCAACCTCCTCGGGCTCCGTGAGCTGACTCTGCGCTACACTGCCCGCAAGGTGGACGAAGACCTTCGCACATATATGGAGGTACACGGCATACTGGGCCCCTGGCCGGCTGGTTCAAGGCTGCTCGTAGCCATCAGTCCAAGCCCACTCTCTGAGAGGCTGGTGCGCATAGGGCTGGCAATGGCAGAGGACATGGATGCGGAGTGGTTTGCTGTCTATGTGGAGTCTCCAAAGGAGGCGCGGCTCACTGAGTCTGCCAACGACCAGCTATCTCGCAATATGCGGCTGGCTGAAGATCTAGGCGCCAAGGTTCAGATCCTGAATGGACAGGAAATTGCCAGGGAGATCATAAATTTTGCAGACAGGCATAATGTCACTCTTATAGTTGCCGGATTTCCCGGCCGAGGCAGGTGGGCTGAGCTTCTGAGGGGATCCGTGGTCGATAAGCTGGTCCGCCACAGCGGGTCCATCCACGTTCTGGTAATTGGAGCCACTGCATCTGATAAAAGAAAGCCAATTGGAGCCACTGCATTTGATAAACGAAAGCCAAAAGCAAAGGTGTCGCAAGCGAGCAAGACCGAATGGCCGCCCTTCTTAAAGGGCGCTTTAACTGTAGCTGTGACCGCTGCGATCTGCCTGATATTCCATTCTCAGCTCGGGCTCACCAACGTCGCCATGATACTGCTTCTGCCAGTCATTTACAGTGCAACGACCTGGGGGAGGCGCGCTGGCCTGACCGCATCTTTGCTGGCAGTCATTGCCCTTGACTTTCTATTCGTGCCTCCTCAGTTCTCAATGACCGTAGCCGATCTGCGCTACCTGCCGGTCTTCGCGGTCTTCGTTGTGGTCGGGATAGCAACCAGCTTCCTTGCAGATCTGGTGCGGCGACAGGGGGAGATGTCGGGCCAAAGAGAGCGCTTCGTCTCTGCCCTCTACTCTTTCAGTCGCCAGCTTATGGCTGTAAGGAACTGCACCGAACTCCTGGACCATGCTACCAAAGAGATAGCTGAGGCCTTTGAATGCGAGGTAGCAATACTTCTGCCAGATGAGAGCGGGCAGCTTCAGGTGCGGGCCAAGGTCGGAGATGGCCTGTCATTCGATGAGCGCAGGCTGGGCGTTGCCACCTGGGTCATGGAGCATGGACAGCCTGCAGGCCATGGGACAGATACCCTCTCATCTGCAACATTATCCTACCTTCCATTGAAGGCAGATGATACCACACTCGGCGTTATGGGCATGGGCCTCGGCAGGTCTGACCCGTTCCTGCAGCCGGAACAGAGAAGGCTCCTGGAGGCATTCGCCAGCATCATTGCCCTTGCACTGGAGCGCATGATGCCCCACTCAGAAACCTAGCCGGCTTATCGGTCTGGCCGGCCTCTATTTACCAGCCCTCATCTTCAGAGGTGCTTCAATAGCGCTTAAATATCCGGCCTGGAATCTCCCCTCTGAAGATGAGCCTCTTTCATTCTATCCACAGGCCAAGGCCGAGGGTGGCAGAAAGCCCCAGGGCGAACTACCTCGATCTCAAGCGTGAGCCGTACTACATAGTGGCCTCTGTAGAGGTCGGAAATACAACCACCAAGTGCATTCTGACTGCCACTGATATGAACACGGGCAAGACCTACATCCTGGACAAGACTGTGAAGATGACCAGGGACGTTAGGCCGCCAAAGCCTGATGAGGAGATATTTGCAGGGACTCTGAACGGCACGCCTCTGACAAAGCAATCGATAGCCGAGCTGGTTAGGGATGCCCTGATAGAGAGCCACGAGAGGGCACGCCTTGATATCAAGACCGACCTGCACTTCGTTGTGAGGTCCACGGGAGTTGTGGCAGAGCTGGACTCTCCAGAGCAGATCGGGATATTCATCCAGGCGCTGGCACAGGGATGTCTGATGGCCGGCGTGCCGCCCAGGCTGATGACGCCTGCCATGTCCATCCAGAACATGAGCGAGAAGTTCAGGCAATACAGCATGATGGATAAGGTGGTTTTCAACGGCGCTGTGGCGTCATGTTACCCTCCTCAGGGATCCACGGGCATTGAGATAGTGGCCAATGAGATGGAGGGAGAGCTGGCAACTGCCGGGATCAAGGAGGGCAGCCGCTGGACTGACGTCGATTTTAGAAACCCCTGCCTCTCCCTGGACTTCGGGACCACGCTCAAGGGAAGGATCACAAGCGAGGAGCTGCCCTATGCAAGGACCATAGGCAACTTCTGCGGCCTGGCCGGCGCCGTTCCGGATGCAGTCGTCCAGGGAACCGGCCTTGTGGACAGGCATACGGGCGCGGCCCTTGACGTTTTTGACCCTGATATGAAGCCCGATTACGGAGAGGATGCAGCCATGTATGCCGGGGCAATAGATGACCTGGTCATTATAGAGAAGGTGCCGATGGGCAGGACGAAGTACGGACTGGTCCCTGTAAATCCTGCGGCTGCAAAGGCCAATGGCGTGGCATTGATCGGCTGCGATGTGGGCGTGAACGGGGACGGCCTTGGAAAGCTCTCAGATCTTGGTGCAGATATCTACAGATCGCATGGCATCAAAACTCTCTTTGGAGCCCTGGATATGGTTATGGCACATATGGCCAGAAGGCTCATTGTGATCGGGATCGAGGAGGGCATGGTGACTGGCAGGACTGCCATTGGCATCACCGGCCGCGGGGGAATTAGCGGCAACAAGCCCTGCCTGATCCTGGATGAGATAGCAACGCTTGGCATCTATGACCAGCCAGAGATGAACGTTGTCTTCGTGGATGATGGCCTGGCCAGGGGTGCAGCAGTGATGGCCAGGTGCATGAACTCCATGGGAACGCCCGGCAATCCTCTGGGAGGCCTGAGGCTTGGGGGATGCATCCTAAAGCAGAGGATGGACTATGAATCGAAGAAGGGAATGCCGCCCATGCCGCAGGCCGTCCGGCATGTAGAGAAGGTTCGCTCAGGTTATAAAGGGGGCCAGCCTTAAA
>DATMZB010000469.1:0-6251 GCA_035560655.1 Methanotrichaceae archaeon
GCCTGCACTGGGCCAGAGCCTGGGGGTGGGAGAGGATCACCTTGATCTCGCCGTTCCCCCTGCCCATCAGGCAATGCCTTATGGGCTCGTTTATCTCTGCCAGAATCTTCACAGGCAGCCTCAGCAATGAGTCCATGGTGAGGGGCACAGCCCCTTCCAGGCTGTTCTCCAGAGGCACAACTCCGGCATCGACAGATCCGTCTGCCACTGCAGTTAAAACGGCCTCAAAATCCGGCAGATACACCATCTCGGCATCCGGCCTCCATCTCCTGGCTGCCTTCTCAGAGTAAGTGCCCTCCGGGCCCAGGACTCCCAGCTTCAATTCAGGCACCCTTATCCAGCTCTTTCATGATCTCTGCAGCGCGGTCGACGTTTATCATGCGTTCAGCAGCCATCCTGGCGGCCACTATCTCTATCATGTCACACTTGGCGCCGGCCTGGACTGCCACATTCTTGGCATGCAGCGACATGTGGCCGCGCTGGATGCCCTCTGAGGCCAGGGCTCTGAGCGCTGCAAAGTTCTGGGATAATCCCACTGCAGCCAGTATCCTTGACAGGTCGTCTGCAGACTTCAGCCCAAGGATCTTGACATTGGACCTGGCCACGGGATGAACCCTGACCGCCCCGCCTATCAGGCCTACTGCTGCCGGGATCTCTATGGTTGCCACCAGATCGCCATCTGCGTTCTTCTCGTAGCGAGTCAAAGACATGTACCTGCCGCTGACTGAGGCATATGCATGAGCGCCGGACTCAACAGCCCTGGTATCGTTTCCAGTGGCCAGTACCACGGCTGTAACCCCGTTCATTATGCCCTTGTTGTGGGTTGCAGCCCTGTAGGGATCGACCTCGGCCAGTGCTGCTGCCTGTATGATGCCGTCAACGACGTCTTGGCCGCCTATCTCCTCGGCCTTGAAGACCGCCCTTGCCCGTGCCAGGCGTTTATCTGCCAGGTTGGAGATTATGCGCAGGTATACTTTTCCTCCAGTTATCTCCTCAATTCTTGGTGCCAGGGCCTCGGCCATGGTGTTCACTGCATTGGCGCCCATGGCATCACGGCAGTCGACTATGAGGTGGGTTACAACCATTGGACCCACCCTTGAGTCGATCACATATACTTCAATATCTTTGACTCCGCCGCCGAACTTGACGAGCATCGGGTCCTTGGCATTGGCCATATCTGAGAGCTCTTTTGCATGGGAGAGTATTGCCTGCTTGGCTCCATAGGGATCGGCAATTCCCACGGCCTGGATCTGGGCACGCATGACAGGTCCTGTGCTGCTCGTAGTAAATCCGCCTCCGGGCCTGGCCATCCTGGCGCCATTGCTGGCTGCAGCAATAACCGAGGGCTCCTCAGTAGCCATGGGTATCAGGACGTCCCGGCCATCTATGAGGAAGTTGGTGGCTATTCCCAAAGGCACCTGCATCATGCCTATGACATTCTCTACCATCTTGTCGGCCTGTTCCAGGCTTAGACCTCTCTCTATGTTCTGGACATCTTCGCTTGAGAGGCCGGCACTTTCTGCCACCATCTTTCGCCGCTCCTCGGGAGGTAGCTTGTACAGCCCCGATATTTTGGAAGTTTGCGCCATTCACCTACACCTTGGGTTTGTGAGAACCCGGAAGGGATAAAACTTTATTCCAACCAGGGGTCTATTTCGGTATGTCGCCGCCATCCGTCTTCCCCATAGCCCATAAGATCTCCAAGCTAGAGGAGACTGTGGGAAGGCTAAGCCCAGTTCAGAAGATGCTCCTTGGAACCGACGGATCTGTAACCAGCCTCCTTGAGGTCATAACCGGCAGCCCGGTCCAGATAGAGACCCTGGCGCAGAGGGTCGTTTCCGCAGACGAGCACACAGCCAGAGAGCTGGAGGTAGATCCTGGGGATGAGATCAACTACAGGGTGGTGCGGCTCAAGAACTCAGCTACTGGAGAAACCCTGATCTATGCCGTATCTCACACTCCACTCAAGCGCCTCGATCCTGTTTTTAAAGAGGACCTCATGATGGCTGACATACCAATAGGCGCTATCCTCAAGAAGCACAGCATAGAGTCCAGGCGCGACGTAGTGAGCGCAGAGGCTCTTTTGGCAGACCAGAAGATGGCCCAGGTCTTCCAGATCTTCCAAAAGGAGCTGATGCTCTCCAGGAAGTACAGGATATTCCGGCAGGGCCGGCCTTTGATATCCATCACAGAGACATTCCCCTACAACCAGTTCCAGGACCAGTATAGGGTGGTGGTGGAGACTCCATCCAGGATTCACCTGACGCTCACGGACCTGACAGGAACGGCGGGCCGTGTTGATGGCGGGATAGGTATAGCCCTGGACGAGCCAAATATTGTCCTTGAGGCTGAGAAGGCCAGAAGCCTGACTGTTGAGGGCGAAAATGCCGCCAGGGCAGAGTCTGCTGCAAGGGCAGTGATGGAGAGGTTTGCCCTAGGGGGGGCCAGGATCTCCATACGCAGCAACTACAGGATGCATGTGGGCCTTGGAGGCGGCACGCAGTTGGGCATAGCTGCAGGCATTGCCCTCTGCAGGCTGTACGACCAGAAGGCCACCATCCGCGATATAGCCATGATAATAAAGCGCGGTGGGACTAGCGGCATTGGCACTGCCGCATTTGAGATGGGCGGATTCATAGTAGACGGCGGCCATTCATTTGGACCCGGAAAGCAGAAGTCAGACTTCAGGCCGTCGTCTGCATCTCAGGGAGTCAGCCCGCCGCCGGTACTGGCACGCCATGATTTTCCAGAGAGCTGGAAGATAATCCTGGCAATACCGAACCTGGACCAGGGAGCCCATGGCAAAAGAGAGCTGGACATATTCAGGCAGTACTGCCCAGTGCCCCTGTCTGATGTGCATGAGATCTGCTACCAGGTACTGGTAAAGATGGTGCCTGCCGTTTTAGAAGAGAATTTGGACGATTTTGGAGCGGCTGTGAACAGGATTCAGGCCTTAGGCTTCAAGAAGGTGGAGGTAGATCTGCAGCATCCACTGGTGAAGGATCTCATGGCCGGGATGAAAGAGGCAGGAGCTGCATGCGCCGGACTCAGCTCATTTGGACCCACGGTCTATGCTATCACTGACTCAGGGACCAGGGAGGTCGAGGCTGCGGCCAGAGAGGCCATGGCCGTGGAGGGCATGGGTGGAGATGTGCTTATCACCAGGTCCAGGAATCAGGGCGCCAGGGTCAGGGTGACCTGATAAGGCAAGCTTAATAAGAATTATATTTACAGGTTTACAATGGCACTATAAGAGATGACTACATGACCGAGATCAAATCGCTTCTTGAGAAGCTGAGCAATGCTCATGGAATTTCTGGAAGAGAAGGAGCCATACAGGAGATCATCAGAGGAGAGATCTCCGGCCTGGTAGATGAGGTGAAGACCGATAATCTGGGCAATCTGATAGCCATCAGACACGGCGAGCGACCAGCCATAATGATTGAGGCCCATGCCGATGAGATTGGTCTGATGGTAAAGTTCGTGGATGAGAAGGGCTTCATATTCTTCGCCAGGATTGGCGGCTGGTTCGACCAGACTCTGCTCAACCAGAGGGTCATAGTCCATGGGACCAGGGGGCCAGTCATAGGCGTCATAGGCTGCAAGCCTCCTCACGTCATGAAGGAGGATGAGAGGAAGAAGATCATCGAGGCCAGGGACATGTTCGTGGATGTGGGATGCCAGAGCGACAGCGAGGTCGCCAATCTGGGAATAACAGCGGGCACGCCCATATCCATAGACAGGACATTCTGTTCCCTACAGGGCGATAGGGTCACAGGCAAGGCATTTGACAACAGAGCCGGCCTGGTCATGATGATAGAGGCCATGAGACGTACCAAGTCTAAGTGCACCATATACGCAGTCTCCACGGTTCAGGAGGAGGTTGGGCTGAAAGGTGCCAAGGTAAGTGCCTTTGGCCTGAACCCGGACATGGCCATAGCCTCTGATGTGACCATACCCGGCGACCACCCTGGAATTGAGAAGAAGGATTCTCCTATGCTCATGGGCAAGGGACCGGTCATGACAATAGCCGATGCCGCGGGCAGAGGAATGCTGGCAAGCCCAATGGTGCTGGAATGGATAGTCGATACTGCAAGAGAGTTTGGGATTGATATCCAGCTCGATGTGGCCGAGGGCGGGACCACTGACGGCACGGTCATTCAGCTCACCAGGGCAGGAATACCTACGGCCGTATTAAGCGTGGCCACCAGGTACATACACTCGCCAGTCGAGATGCTGAGCCTCAGCGATGTGGATAGGGGCGCGGAGCTGATGGCAAGAGCGCTTGAGACTGCGCCAAAATACTTCAAGGCATGAGCTTTTCAGGACTTAATTTTTATTTTTTGTTGCAGATTGAATCTTCAGACTCTCTCATGGCCACAAGAGCGCTCGCAGCCATTATCGGCCCTGCAAAGCCGCCTCTGGCCCTGCTGGAGTCTATGAAGACCCTATCCATGAGCACCAGCGCGCCCAGGGCATTGGCGCCGCATAAAAGGTGCAATGTCCTGAAGATCAGGTTGCCAGAGATGCCGTCAGGAGCCAGCAAGAGGTCGTCTCCCCGGCATGACTCTATAAGTATGCCCCTGTGGCTGGCAGCAATGCCATAGTCCCTAGCTCTGGCAGCTATAAACTCTCCATCGGCCAGGCTTCGATCCACTGCAGGGCTTCGTCCTACATCTTCCATCCTGCCTCCAGAAAGGACAGACATTACTGGCGAGACGCCCATCTTTCTCAGATACTCTGATGCACTCAGTGCCAGCTCGAGCCTGTCTGAGACCGACTCTCCCTCATCTATGCCCACAGGGGCCAAGAAGAACGACCACCCAGCCAGCTCCAATAAGGCCATCCTCCTGATCTTGATCCCAAATTGTCTGTTAAGTGCCTTCATGGCTCGGGTTGCAGAGACGTTGCCGCGTACAGCGCCGTCTATCTCTCCATTTGCCAGGAGACTGACAAGCTCGGTGGCCGGGTCATCTGACTCTATAAAATCAAGGCTGCCCCAGCAGCCGCAGCTGCCGCTGCAGCAGGGGCCTCCAACCAGCAGCAGGTCAGCGTACTCAGACGAGTCCTTGAGGCTCTCCATTAGGGCCCCATCAGCATTCTGAATGCCTATGCCAATCCTGGCCCGCCTTGCCCTTGCCCGGTCCTGCATCGCAGAGATGAAGCCCTGGTCCACAATATCACCTTATTCCGGTCACGCAATCTTTGGTGAAGTCAAAGAGCACAGCCTGGTCCTGGCCAGACCTCATAACCAGCCTGCGATCCTCTACCACATCCCCTATCCTGGCAGCGGTCAGGCCTCTGCTCTCAAATATATCAATGACCTGCAATACGCTCTCGGGCTTGCAGGTCACAACAAAGCCCATCCCTGGATAGACCTTGAGCCAGCTCTGAAGCTTCATGCCCTCTGGGACTGGTATAGTGTCCAGATCCACCACGCCTCCTGCCTTGCTGGTCTCGAGGAGCATCCCCAGAGTTCCCAGCATTCCGGGATTGCTAATGTCTTTCCCGGCCTTGACGAGTCCTGCTTCTGCCAGCTCGCGCATGGAGCCAAGCTGCCTGAGCAAGGTATCACTATCCTTGAAGCTGGTGGAGTCGAAGTTGATCTCGTACTTCAAGACCCCGTTCAGGTCAGCAGCTGCAACTATGGCGTCCCCGGGCCTGGCAGTGCTGCTGAGTATCACTGAGTCTTTGCGGGCCTTGCCAATTATTGCCACATCCAAGGCGCTGTAGGGAGTGTCCGGGTGGAGGTGGCCGCCTATTATCGGCACCTTGAAGAGTTCTATGCCCTTCCTCATGCCTCTTAGCACCGACTCGGCAATCTCCGGAGAGCTCACAGATAAGACATCAACCATGGCCAGGGGCCAGCCTCCCATGGCAGCGATGTCGTGTACATTCACCAGGACTGCGCAGTATCCCGCCCATTCGGGATCTGCCTCCATGAGTCTGGACCAGATTCCATCTGCGGCAAAGAGGATGACATCAAACCCGTCATCCACAACAGCTGCATCCTCTCCGAAATCGGCGATGATGGCCTTTGATACTGCTGGGAAGTGCGAGATCAGATCGCCAATCTGCTTCTTGCGGGTTATGCCCACGAACCCGCGAAGCTCCTGCGCCAGGGACTCGAGATTCATCGGCCCAAATAGCGTCTGCGATCAAAAATAGGTAACGCTGATATCTCAGGATGGCGGCAGATCTGCACTGGAAATATCGCGTATAAAAATCGCGAGAGATTTTGCGGCGCTTGA
>DATMZB010000470.1:0-4600 GCA_035560655.1 Methanotrichaceae archaeon
GTTGGTGATGTGCCACAGTCCGGGTACCCATGACTGGCATATGCCCTCGCCCTGCCAGAGGTACCCGAAAGATTTAAAGGCCACCTCTTCGCCCTCAGCCAGAGGTATGCTGCTCTTGGTGAACTCCCGGGAATACCAGTCCCTGGTGGACTTGTCCCAGGCTTCCATCATCCCGTAGTCAAGCATGGTCTCAATGCTTGCCAGGGCAGCCTTAAGGCTGAGTCCGACCATCGGTATCCCAGCTACGGTTATGATTATGTCGGCATTGAGTATCAGGCCTTTATTGAGAAGCCTGTCTACCAGATCTACCAGTCCGCCCTCTTTCTCAGGCTGCAAGCTTCATCCCACCCCAGGTTCTGCAACTTCTGCCAGGCAGCTCACAATCGGTCCCTCAGGCTTTGCAGCTACAATCTCCGTTAAATGCAAGCCTTAGCTCCTCCCCAGGTCCGTGAAGCTGAAAGGGGCCCAGGGTCCTGTGAACCTTACAGCAAATCCATCCATATTATTGATCTCATCCAAGGCCTTTCCCAGGCACTCTACCTTATCATGATGCACCAGGCAGGAGAATGAGGCCAGCATCTTCTTGTCTTTATACTTGTCAGGAACCCAGGTCTTCCTCTCATCTGCCTTGATCTCATCTGCCAGTCCCTGGACCATCTGTCCGAACTGGACACCAAGGCGGCTGAGCTCTATTGCCAGGCCGTCTTTCAGCTTGATCTCGAGGTTTCGATTGAGGAGGTAAGCCTTTCCAGGGCTCATGCCTGCGGTCTTCTCCTTCAATGCTTTCAGGTCCTGGTCAGACTCAAGGAGCCTGGACTTGAGCTTCTGGTCATCATAGAAAATCTGCACAGAGTACTCGTCCTTCTCCTCTACCCTGTGAAGCTCGGTGCTGAGCATTTCATAGTTCTCTGCAAGCCAGCCCTTTATGGCTTCGTCATCGCCCCTGACCATGGCATCAAAAGAGAAGGGCAGGACCGTGCCAAACCTCTTTGTGGCATGGTCTATGACATAGTTGTGCTCTAAAATCCACTCCTCTGCCATCTTCTTGTCCTTGGTATCATAAGGCACTGGCTGGCAGGAGTGCACCACTGCCGCTATGTCCTGAAAAGGGACTGTGTAGACCGGGCTTTCCCCAATGCCTATAGCGCCCAGCTGGACCTCATCTCTTGTCCTGACCACGGAATAGAGATACCTTCCCGTCTCCTTCATCTTGCGCCCACCTCTCAGGGTTTAGGAACTGGTCCACAACGTCATCAGCGATCTGGTCGAGGCCCTCTTTGACGGTCCTTACAGAGTCCACTATGTTGTTATCCTGCTTGATCTTCTCCAGGGCCTCGTTTAGATCGGATAGGGCAGAGCCTAAGCGTTCTATTTCCTCGTCGCTTAGTCTTCCGCTCTCCATTCTTCTCACAGCCTGGCGTTCCAGCACCTCTTCTACTATCTCCACCAGGGCGACTACAAGGCCTAGGAGCCCCTCCTTTAAATTATCCTCATCAATTTTTATTGCCATTATCTTCCCGGGAGATCTTGAGCTGGAAGATGCCGTTCTTATAAGATCTCTCCACTATGGACCTGGGGGTTGACGGCAGCTCGATCTTTTTGCAGAGCTCTCCGGCACGGATCTCCAAAGACTGGCCAGAGAGCTTGGCATCAAGGTCAGCTTCCAGTATCCCTGGCAGCTCTGCTATCACTGTGATATAATCCTTGTCCTCGAAGATGTCTATTATGGGCTCTCTTGCAGGGCCGTTTGCCGGAAGCTTGACCTGGGGCGCAGGAGCCTTGGGCGGAGCCCTTCCTGTTGAGCCATGCCTGCCTGAGAGAGGCCTGGTAGAGAAGTGGTAATCTACTACAGGCTTATTTGACCAGCCGGTATCTAACCTGTGCTTTATCTCAGAGTCAGTCTCTGCGATCCTCTTCCTGAACTCCGGGGATGACTTCTCCAGGGCCTTTATGATGCCGCTTAAGCCCGGTATGAACTGGCCCACAACACCATCGACCAGCCCTGAAATTTCTGGGCCGCCGTCTGAAGATGAAGCCTCAGTCTGGGCATTCTCCTTCTCCAGCTCAGCTATCCTTCTCTCCAGCTTCTTCATCCTCTCTTCGTACTGATCTATGCTCGAACCATTGGCTTTCGTCTCGCCATTATTTGGACCATTATCCTTGGAAGCATCTTCCATAATATCACCTGTTATGAGCTGAATTTGATGATAATTAAATCACGGTTTGGCAATTGTATCGATGTAGAGATCACTCGTATGTATCACGACGGGACCTGATCACAGGCATTGTCTGGTTCGGGCTTACCCAGCCGCAGATTGGACAGCCATCTCTTAGCAGCACCTCTTCGTCTCTGCGGTTTCCGCACTCAGGACAGGAGGCTTTGGGCGTCAGCGCGGCTTTCCATCCAGGTGCATTCATGTTGGTGCCAGAAGGCATATCCAACCCATATTTGGCAGCAGTCTCAAATGAGGCAAGGACTGCTCTTATCTTTATCCCCAGTAGCTCGGTGCCTGCTATTGAGACTGCAATGTCAGCGTTAATTACCAGGCCTTTGTCCAGAATCTTCTCTACTACCTCAGCTAAAGTTCCTGCCCTCGTTGGCTCTAATACCGTCATAAGTACACCTGAAACTACCTTCTCTTGGCTATCTCCAGCCTTATCCTCGCCTTATGGCCCGAGATAACCATCTTATGCTTTAGCTGCTGCTTCCTGAGCTGGGCTCTGGCACCGTCTCTGGCAGCGATCCATTTTGATCTGATGGCGATCTTGTTGCTCTTCGAAGATTCGCTCCATTCTTGCTTCTTGGCCCTGAGGTGGGGGTTGATTTCATCTCTCAGCTTTCTCTTATGTGCCAGCACTACTGTATGCTGCCGCCTCTTATTCTCGAGGATCTTACGCGACATTGCCATACTCTTTCCTCCAAAGCCAGACCTCAGAGCTTCTTGCCATCAGATGCCGGCTCAGATCTTCCAAGGATCATTAACGCTTAGTTCGACGCCTTAGACTCTTCTGGTCAAGGCCAGTCTTGATTACACATCTGTATACAGCCCTGGAAAAGAAAGGTCCATCTATCTCGCCTGATGCGGATAATTCGCCACCTTGTTTGTCCGTCTTATCCAGTAGAGATATGAACTCCAGAATCTTCGAGGCATTGCCTTTGGGCCTGTCCTTCTCCATCTTCATTCCAGTATGTCCATCCTGGCACCCAGGTCCATTTCCAGAGCTCTTTCCGCCATCTTCATCTTCCTCATCAGCTCGGCATTAGCTTTCTCATACTCGTCCCTGGTGACCTCTCCGAACTCATAAAGTAGCCTGTTCTCTTTGATCTTGCTCTTGATCTTCTCTGGGTTGTAAAATTGTTTGATTGAATGTTTCTGGATCTGCTCAAAGGTCCAGAAGAGATCGAAGACCGGAATCTCAATGCCCAGCGACCGGAGCAGTATATCGTCGATGAGGAACATTACCTGAACCCCTTGCGATGCTTTCCCAGAATGTGAATATCAACGAAGTTATATGGCGGCCAGGGGCCGGAGTACTGAGTCTTTACCTGGTCGTATTTCGATGTTAGCTCCCCTACCCTCTCTGAAAACTCATCAATCCCGGACCTGTCCACCAGAAATGCAGCATTTAGAACCAGTCGCTCGCTAAAGAGCTTCAGCTCCTTTGAGTCTGAAGATACGCTCTTCAGGGCATCAAGGTATTCCGACCGGCAGGCCTCCCTCTGGCCGTTCCAGCCTTCCAGATTTTTTGGTATGAATACCTTCACACCCAGCTCTACTTTGCTCCCCACAGTCTCGGAAGCCTTCTTCATAGCAGCATAGCCAGCGCCCATGGCTATCGTGAGCAGCTTCTTGTTCTTGAAGATCATGCCATAGGCCACGGGCAGGACATTGTACTCCAGCATTACCTGCTCCACGACCTTTTTGTGAATCTCGACCTCTTCTTCACTTACAGCATAATCTCTCATCTCGGCATCGCTGACTACAGGAGAGTAATCCTTGTAGTCCATGGTGTAGACCTCCTGGCCTTCGAAGCCGATGTTGCCAAAGCTCTTCCTCTCGGCTACGGCTGGGATGACGCAGTAGACATACCTTCCCTGCTTCTGGTCCTCAGGTTTAGGTGCTTTCTTGCCCACAGCGATTACTCCTCTTCCTCAACCTGTTCCATATCTCCTCTATGGTGCACGGCTATCCTGTTGTAGGACAACAGATCTCCCTCCAGGTCGAACTTCATCGCATATATGCTGAGTATATCACGGGTATCTGGGACTGCCTTCCTATCCAGGACCTCAACAGCTACATTCCACTCGTTGCCGTCTCTGGCTATTCTGACGATACCCTCAGCCTTCTTTAATAACATAGCTTCGGCAACGGCCTTGGCCTTCTCGCTGATCTCCTGAATCTTGGGCTTGTTTTCCATTTCGAACACCTCTGGGACTTAGTTTAAATTATAATATCATCTCTGAGGTTGCATTTGATGAATCTTCCTCAGGAGACCTCAGCTATAACATCCAGGACCAGCTTCCTCTTCTCTTCCATGTCCTCTGCTGAGCAGGTCTTGGTGGCTATGACATCTATGCAGAGCTGCTCGAAGTTTATGT
>DATMZB010000471.1:0-3938 GCA_035560655.1 Methanotrichaceae archaeon
GGAGATTATAGACGGGATCCTGCCTCAGGTCGAGCCTCAGCTCAAGTCAATCCTGCCGGACCACAGGCACACCATGATGGCTGTTGTGGACCCGGTGTACATAAAGGATGTTCAGAGAAAAGAGCTCCTGGCAGAGATCAATGAGGCTGTGGTTCTCGCTGACTTCCCGCCTGGCTACGGAGTCACAGTCACTGGAAGCCCTGCTCTCATGAACGCCATCACAGGCGAGATGAACAAGAGCAACGGCGCAATACTGGGCCTGGCAGGAGTTCTAATGGTGGTGGCCTTGCTTGTTGTTTTCAGGCACGTCAAGTGGCCGCTTCTGCCGATCCCAGTAGTATTCCTTGGCATAATCTGGACCTTCGGAGCCATGGGGCTGTTCCATATACCATTGACCATGGTTTCCTTCTCAGCCTTTCCGCTGCTGATAGGAATCGGCATAGATTATGCAATCCAGTTCCACAACCGCATAGATGAGGAGTTTAATAAGGGGGAAAATCCTGTCCAGGCCGCCATCAACACTGTCAACCACGTGGCCATTCCAGTGGTGATCGCCCTGACTGTAACCGTGGCCGGGTTCGTGGCGCTGCTCAGCTCCTCAGTGCCCATGATCCGCGACTTCGGCCTGCTCTGTATCATAGGCCTCTTCATGTGCTACCTCTCAGCCCTGTTCGTGGGAGTGACCACACTCTATCTGGCTGAGAAGAGGTTTGGTCCAAGGAAGAGGGCCGAGGCTGGGCAGGAGAAGGGCGCAGCCATAGGCAAATGGCTTGAGAAGACCGCCGATTTCTGCATACAGAGGTGGCAGGCAGTACTGGCAGTGGCCCTGCTTCTGGCTCTGCTTGGCAACTATGCAGATACCATGGTCCAGGTTGAGACCGACACCAAGAACTACATTCCTCAGGACCTCCCGCCGCTGGTGAGCTACAGGCACATGGGCGATATCTTCGGGGGCACTGACTCACTCCAGTTCCTAGTCCAGGCTGACGATATAACCGATCCCCAAATACTGGACTGGATGGACAGGTTTGGAAATTACCTGGTCGGCTCCAGGGACCAGGCCTATGGCGCTGTGAGCATTGCCACCTATGTCAAGCAGGCCAACGATGGAGTGATACCTCAAGACAGGACCAGGATCAGGGAGATCATAGACTCACTTCCCTGGACGGTCAGGGACAGGTATCTGAATGGCCATAACACAGCGGTCATAAATGTCGATATAAGAGATGCCAGTAAGAACCTGGGGACATCAGGCGTTGACAGGCTGATAAAGGAGTTCGATAAGGATCTTGCCTGGATGACTCCGCCGCCCGGCGTGTCAGTCCGGGAGACCGGCCAATCTGTGGTCATGACCACGACCATCAGTGCCCTGACCACGGGAAGGACTGAGATGTCCCTGCTGGGGCTCGTACTGATCTTTGCCCTGCTCCTGATAATCTACAGGGATCTGATCAAGGCCCTCCTGCCTGTGCTGCCCATGCTTGTGGTGATAGGCTGGATGGGCGGAGTAATGTACCTGGGAGGGCTGAAGTACACGCCTCTAACGGCCACTCTTGGCGCTCTGGTGCTGGGTGTCGGGTCAGAGTATGCCATACTGATGATGGAGCGCTTCTATGAAGAGCTGGAAAGAGTGGGCGATCCATTTGAGGCTTTGAAGATCACCGCAAACCGCATAGGCTCGGCATTGATGGCCTCCGGCCTGACAGTGGTCTTTGGATTCGCGGCACTGATAACCTCGCCATTCAACATCACCAACAACTTCGGAGTAGTGACTGTGATGGCGGTGGTTTTTGCCCTATTCACAACATTTACTGTATTCGTGGTTCTGATGCTGCGCATGGAGATCAGGCGAGAGGTGGTGGAGAACGCCAAGTATGAGCTCATGAAGACGCTAAGGCTCATAAGGGGATGATTGGTGGTATTCAATGCGAGAGATGAGATCTGCAAGCTGGAGGACCAGGCTATGGGCCTGGCTGATAGACGTCTTGCTGGTGAGCATACCCTGGCACATGGCCTTGACTACAGTGAATGTGGACTCTGTCAGCCCTTCCGGCCTGGCGTCTCTAGCAGCCATGACCTTCATTTATTGGACAATACTTGAGGGCTACCGGGGCCAGTCGCTTGGAAAGATGATCCTCAACCTGATGGTGGTGGGCCCGGTGGGTGAGAATGTCGGGTTCATGGACGCTGCAGTTGAGAGCTTTGGCAAGGCCTTCCTTCTCCCTTTAGACTGCCTGGCAGGATGGATTGCATCGCCCAGGAGCGGGCAGCGCCTGTTCAACAGGCTATCTGACACAATGGTTGTCGATTCCAGGGAAGGCGAGATCTGATCTCCCCGGGCTTGGCTTGGATACATATCTTTTTCTGGAGTTGGCTGCATTGGGCTGTTTGAGGGATTGAATGAGACTTACAATGCAGTTTGGCACGGGCTTGGCCCTTATATTTTTAATATGCATCTGCTGCTCCAGTGCATTTGGGCAGGATGCAATCAGCCCTGAGGCCAAGGCCAGGATAGAAAATGCCACCAACTCACTGGCTGAGAGGATGATCTCCAATAGGACGACCAATCTGACCGAGATCTATGGCTTGCTTAGCGATCAGCTCGGAGACAACCCCGATATCTTTGGCGCGGCTTTTGCCTTTGCGCCTGTGGAAAGAGATGGCAAGCAGATCCTGGCTGCGGCATATGTGTACAGGGATGGAGATACAATAAGGCAGAAGGCCCTTCCAGAGGACTATAATTATCCAGAGTCCCAGTGGTATGCCGAGCCAGTAAAGCAAAGGCAGCCTGAATGGAGCGACCCTTATTATGACGATGGCGGTGCAGGCGCCAATGTGCTGATGACCACTTACTCGGTCCCGCTCTTCACCAGGGATGAGGCCCACAATCTCATCGGAGTCCTAACTGGAGACTTGCTTATAAAGAAAGAATCCTAGAGGATCATATCATCATTTATCATATCGCCATCAGAACCCATATCGGGCTCTGCTTGGCCAGCTATTTTTTTATCTCTCCTGATATGGCACTGCAACAGTTCAAGCATATTATCCAATCTTTTTTCCATCCCTATGCATTGACCTGTACAATTGAAACTATAGATAGCTCTGGCTGTAGAATTATGGTGCCACTGCTATCCATAGCATGACCGCTGATAGCATGGCAGCGGATTGAAATATTAGAAATGCATTAGCAAGCTCTTGGGAGGATGATGGTGGACGAGCTGCAATTTGCATCGGTGATCGTGGAGGTTCTGGTGACAGTCCTTGGCGTGCTCCTGGCCACTTCTAAGAGGAAGCTCTATGGCTGGTTTATAGCCCTGACCTTTGCCATTTATGTGGTATATGATGCTGTGAACTTCCTTAGCCTGGATATGCCCAAGGATCTGATGAAGCAGGTCTTTTTAGTAGCCTCGCTCTCGGCCCTGATTGGCATCTGGCTGGTATTCAGAGATGCAAAGGCGCACGAGGCCTATGTTTACACTGAGGGGAACTGGAAGCCATAGCGATGTGGATGTTAAAACTGTCCCGGGAACTGGAAGCCATGGCGATGTGGATGTCAAAACTGCTCTGGGAACTGCCGGAGCCACCCAGAGCCTCTGTCCTCCATTTCTGATGTGCTGTTCTGTGCCAATCAGGGCTGAAGCTGACTTTGTCTCTAGCTATTTTGGCTCAAGCAAATCTAAAAAAAAACTCGTTCTGCAATCTTAAGCACATAAGCTTGTGCTGTAGAGCAAGCAAATCCCAAGTTTCTCAATAAACTCATCAAGTAAATTCCCGAAATAAATTTGTTCCTGGCCGTATGGCACTAAACCTGAATCAGATTTAGCTGATTACAGAGATATCTTTTAGTCCGATCTCATGAGCACCCGTTTTCTCAATAGATCCCTTTTGTTTGGCCAGGACCTGCCTTCTGCAAATATAGTGGATCACTACATCAT
>DATMZB010000472.1:0-2090 GCA_035560655.1 Methanotrichaceae archaeon
AGGTAACCTATTCTGTATAAATTAATCGCTGGACTAGCTTGATGCAACCACGCAGATGTGGCTTCATTTAAGAACCTTTTTTTAGCAGGTGGCTGCAGAGCGCTGAGCATATTTTCACTTAATGGTCCAATGGAAGAAACGATCTAGGCCAGAAACTCTTCTATGATAATGAAGGGGCCAACGAAAATTACCGCAAACGAGACTGGTGTCTGAGGACTGTGAAAGCGTAATATAGGAGGTGGTAGCAGGGAAGCTCCGGCCCTTAGGCTGTGGGAGGAGTTTACATGCTCTTTTCTGACCTGGGCTCCAGCCACATGCCCTCATCTGGGTGCAGCCTTGAGAACTGAGCGCTTGTAGTATACATTATGCCCTTGTAATACTCTGGCTTGAAGACCACCTTTCCCAGGTGGATCATATCTCCTTCCTTGTCGACGTTGGTAGCCTCAATAGCAGCATACCTGTCAGCCTCATATGGATATTTCACTGCTACCCACATGTGGGCTCCCAGGGGGTGGCCTTGATAGCTGAACATGAGCCTGGCATCGTATCCTCGGCCCTGAAGTACGCTCCAGCAGATCTGGGAGGCGTTGGAGCAGTCGAAGACCCCTTCCTCATATTTCTTGTCGCATTTCTGGATGTCTAAAAGATCTGATAGCCCCTTAGTCCAGGTGCTGTTAGGCTCTATTGGGGCAACCAGCTCGACATACCTGGAGGGGTCGCAGTCCTTCTGGATATGCTGGTCCGGCTCCACAGGGCCGTCTATCCTGGCCTGGTTATTCTCCAGGAGATCTGCCAGGTCATCATATACTAACCCATTGGGCTGGCTTTCCCCTGGCTTGATCAGCACTCCCACTGTCCTGGACGGCTCGCTTGGGTTGACAGAGACAGACTGCCAGCTGCCGGAGGGGTCTTTAACTATGACCCAGATCACGCCATGCCTCTGGCAAAGCTTGGCCTGGTAGCCGTGTTCAGCCAGGATCTGCTGGACCACTGCTGGCCTTATGGCAATTATTGCCGGCAGGCCTGCGGACAGGTTCTCATCCGAGGAGAGCTTGTAGCTCTGTCCTGATGCTGTCAGTATGAGCGCAACCTGGGTGGATGTTGACCTGGTGGGGAGGGTGGACTGGTCCAGGTAGTGGTAGCTTGAGAGCAGATCCTGAAGCACGGCTGCCCAGGCATCGTCTATGGCGGTCCTGGGCATCAGCGCCTCGGTTTTTCTGGGGCTTAAATCCTGGAACGTCTCCAGCATTAGATTAAAGGGCTTTTCGTCCCAGGTGTAATTATCGCCAAATCCTGACAGGACTGCCAAAAAGGTTCTGTCTGAGCCCTCCGAGTTCCAGGCCGCGAAGAGCTTGTTGGATCTGTAGCCCTTGAACTCATACGTCAGGGCAAGGGTCCATGCCTTGCCTTCTGATATACTCCTGGTGCCTCTCTCCTGGGAGACTATGGATAGCTGGTTGCTCTGATAGGCTCCTGCGGCCTGGTCCAGGTACTTTTCTGGGTTTATTCCCACGTCCCTGATCCAGAAGAGCGATAGGCGCTCATCAGCGCCGGATACTGTGATGTTTCCATAAGGCTCGCTGCCGGAGCTTCTGAGAGCCCAGTCTGACGGATGCTCAAAAGAGATCCCCTGGTCTTTGAACTCCGATGTTGCAGCCGGGGGGATCATGGCGGCCAGGATCAGGGCGAATGCTAGAGCGGTATGCCTTCTCACAGGATGATCTCCATCATGTCATGGCCCAAAGGCCACTTCTTGATGGCTATATCGTGCGGGGGGTATAAATGGCTGAGGTGTGTCAGCTTGAGGTCTCTGGCTCCGAGCTGGTCTGCCAGACGCACTGCCTCCTCTGCATTCATGTGCTTTGTGAGCTTGTACTCTGGAGGCATAATGGCATCTGCCAGCATCAGGTCTGCGTTCTTCATCAAGTCCAGGCTCTGATCTGGAATCTCCTTTGTGGTATCGCTTGTTATCACCACTCTCTTCTGGCCTTCCCGGATCAGAACTCCCATGGTCTCTGTTGGGGGATGGTCTACTTTGAATAGAGTGAACTCAAGGCCTATCAGGTCCTGCGGCTGGTAGGCAGGCAGGT
>DATMZB010000473.1:0-2752 GCA_035560655.1 Methanotrichaceae archaeon
GTCTGGGGGTATCACCAGGATAGATTAAGGGGCATTGCCATACCTGAATGCTATAAGTCTCGGTGGACCAGAAAAGATGGATCGATCATCTGGTTGGAGGTTAATGCCTGTCTGATTAAGTATCTGGGGAAGGCCGCAGTACAGCTGATGTTTAAGAAGATCGCAGAGCATAATGGCACCAAAGAGGATCTGCAAAAAAAGGATCTTCTGCTTGAATCTGTGGCATCTATCACTACATCCCTCGTGATGGAGGAGGATCTGCATTATGCAATAAGACAGTCCCTGGAGGCCATAGGGCGAGCAATGGACGTTGACCAGGCATACGTCTTTGAAAACCGCGATTCAATCGAGGGAGAGCGTCTCGCGAGCCTGATATACGAATGGTCGAGGGCTGGAACCGAGACAAAGACAGATAATCCCTCATTTCTGAATCTCTTGTACGACCGGTTTTTCCCTGAGGCATATGAGATGATGTCTGCAGGTCAATCCGTAGACAGGGTCATCCAGAAGGTTCCAGCCCCTCAGAGGATAATTATCGGTAACTGCAGCGATATATCCATGCTGATGGTGCCAGTAATTATCAAAGGTGGTTTTTGGGGGTTCATCGGATTTGAAGACCAGCGTTCCATGCGCATTTGGAGCGACTGCGATGAGTCAATACTTCAGGTCTGCGCCAATAGCATAGGCGCAGCAATAATACGCGAGAGGGCGGAAGCTGCGCTGAAGGTGGTAGAGAACAGATACCGTATACTAGTTGAGCATATTCCGGCAGCCACCTATATAGCATCGCTGGATATAGCTTCTAGCGACCTTTATGTCAGCCCCCAGATTGGGACCATCCTGGGATACTCACAGGCAGAATGGATAGCTGACCCCGAGATATGGTCTAAGCTCCTTCACCCGGCGGATCGAGAGAAGGTGCTTGGGGAGAATGCCTATTCGTTTGCCACAGGCAAGCCATTTCGGTCTGAGTATCGAATGATCAGGCGGGATGGTGAGGTTGTGTGGATTGAAGATTATGCAGAGCCCACAGAGAGTGGTGCAGGAGAGCCGGTCTCTTTTTATGGAGTCATGCTTGATATCACAGAGCGTAAGCACGCTGATGAGATGATTGCAGCGTCCCTCCAAGAGAAGGAGGTGCTGCTCAGGGAGGTTCACCACAGAGTCAAGAACAATCTGCAGGTAACATCAAGTCTCTTAAGCCTCGAATCCAGATATATCACGGATAAGCAGGCCCTGGTTGCATTCAAGGATTGTCGGAACCGCATAAGGTCCATGGCACTGGTCCATGAGAAGCTCCACATGCGCACCAACCCTTCCAAGGTCAACTTTGCTGAGTACACCCGGGATCTGATCAAACAGCTGCTCACATCCTATGGAGTTTTAGGGGGCGCTGTCAGATGCAGGCTTGATCTGGAAGACCTGCTCCTGGATATAGAAAAAGCAATACCCTGCGGGCTGATAATCAACGAGCTCTTCACCAACTGCATCAAGTATGCCTTCGACGGCTCAAAGTGCGGCGAGATCAACATCAGCCTTAAGGCTGTGGACGGAACTGTAAAACTGACAATAAGCGATAATGGCAAAGGCCTTCCACAGAATATTGATGTAAAAAATTCCAAGTCACTCGGCCTAATTCTGGTACACAGCTTGGTAAAGCAGCTCAGAGGCAGAATAGACATCAGCACTGATATGGGAACCAGGTTCAGCCTTACCTTTGATGCCTGAAAGAATTATGGGTGATCCCAGAGATCTGTGAAAGAGTGGAGGTGATCCCACAGGCTTGAATGCAGATTCAGTCGATTTAAAGGATTCACTTCAAGGCATTCGATCTCCATCTACAAAAAGGAGTTCATATAGCTGATGCGTAGGCTTTCCCATAAACTATCTCAAATCCCTCAGGAAGCCTTACCACCTGGAATCCCAGGAACCCTCGACTCAGCAGATCGACCTGGCCGTCTATGTCGGAGCTGTTGACCCTGATCTCCCCAGGACCGATGATGCTTGGCCTTGAAAGGCTTTTATGCATTATAAACCTCAACCTCTGATCGAACTTGATCTTGAGTGCCTTTATAACCAGGCCATTGGAGAAGATATTCTGAAGGCTGGGGCGGTTTTTTGGAGATACCATGCAGCAGACGTGCTCATATCCCATCTCCTGGACCATCCTCAGGTGAACTCCTTCCATCTTCTTCTGCAGAGAATTGCCCCGGTACGCAGGATGGACAGCTACAGTCGCTAAATGCACCACCCTGCTTAGCTCATCCCTGGGCAGGCCGATATCTGAGCCGAAGTTATCCTCCTTCATGCCAGGAAAGTAGAGGACATTATAGGCGATGAGGCCCTCTTCTGTGAAAGTTCCAATCACTGAATTATCTACCTTGAAGTGATCCCTGAAATAATCCATGGAATGCGTCCTGAATATCTCCTTATCTGCCAGGTTATGGATTATTACCCCCTGAAGGGCCATAATATCCTTAAGACTGGACTCGTCTATGAAGGCCATCTCATAGAATACTTCTTTCTGCGCGGGAGAACCTTTATTCCTGCTGATCTTTCCAGATTCGATCACAGAAGTCATCTATACCACCCTTAGGATTATTCGATGCATGAGGCCATTTACAGAGAACTCGCCGCCGCTGAGATCTCTATTGCCCTGCGCTATAAGTGCCAGTAAAACCCCGCTTGTGGCTTTGGACACTCTCAAGCTGTCCACAAGGCTAAGAATAATTAGAGTGAGTGCCATATATAG
>DATMZB010000474.1:0-3725 GCA_035560655.1 Methanotrichaceae archaeon
ATGTCGAGTATTGTGTAGCGCTCAGGCCTGATCTTGAGCGCTCCTATCAGGGCATCTATTATAGTCGCCTCATCCAGCCCAAGCTCTGAGGCGGTCGTGGGCACACCCACATGGTGCAGGGCGCTCCTGATCATCTCCCAGTCGCCCCCATGCAGGTACATCATAACTATCGTGCCAAGGCCGCAGATCTCGCCATGCAGCGCCTTTCCGGGAGCTATCCTGTTCAGGGCATGTGCGAACTTGTGCTCAGACCCGCTTGCAGGCCTTGACGAGCCTGCTATGGACATGGCAACACTGCTCGATATCAGCGCCTTGACCACAACCCTCGCCGAGGCTTCTATCCCCGGCCGGATGGTTGGAGCCAGCTCGACAATCATCTTGGCCGTCATTCCAGAGAGAGCTGCAGCATACTCGCTGTACTCCTCGTTCTTCAGCCTGTGTGCCAGCTGCCAATCCAGAAGGGCAGTGTAGTTGGATATTATATCGCCGCACCCTGCAGACAGAAGCCTTGGCGGCGCCCTTGAGATTATGCTTGTGTCCGCCACAATGGCCAGCGGCGCCTGGGCGGGCACTGAGGTCGTCTCGCCATTGACTGTGAGAGATGCCTGGGCGGAGCATATCCCGTCATGGGATGCAGCAGTTGGGACGCTTAAAAATGGAATTTCCTGCCTCAGAGATGCAAGCTTGGCTATATCTATTGACCTGCCGCCGCCAGCTCCGATTATGAACCCCGCGCCCATATCGGCTGCTACATCTGCGGCCCGGTCAACCTCATCAAGCCTTGAGGCCCTGGTGATCCATGTCTCAGGCCGGTAGCCAGCCCGGTCTAAAATCTCAAAGACCTCCCTGCCAACCACATCGCCAGTGGTCGGACCGGTCAGAATCAGGGCCCGCCCCTCCAGCTTGAGGTCGGAGCAGATCAGAGCTATCTCCGCTATTGCGCCGCTTTCCACCACTACTCTTCGCGGAAGCTCCATCCACCTAGATCTCACAGGCCCACCATCAGAAATAAATCCTCTTTTTAACCTGGCATCTTCAATATAAAGTCTATGTCACAATCTCAGATCTGAGATCATCAAGTATCCTTGCCCTGATCTGGTTGACATCGGCACATGTCCTGGCTCTCGGCCGGGGTATATCGATCTTGATTATGTCCTTGATCCTTCCGGGCCTTGCTGACATTATGACTATCCTGTCTGCCAGGTATATGGCCTCGTCCACGCTGTGCGTGACGAATATGACTGTCTTTCTGTCCTCTTCCCAGATACGCAGAAGCTCTGACTGCATTATGTTCCTGGTCTGGGCATCCAGTGCCCCAAAGGGCTCGTCCATGAGCAGGGCTTTGGGCTCGTTTACAAGCGCCCTTGCAATGGCCACGCGCTGCTTCATGCCTCCAGAGAGCTCATGGGGATACCTCTCCTCGAATCGGTCCAATCCCACCATCTTGAGGTACTGCCTTGACCTGTCGAACCTGGCACCTTTCTGTATGCCCTTGAGCTCCAGGCCGAAGGCCACATTGTCGAGCACGTTCCTCCAGGGAAATAGCGAGTACTCCTGAAAGACCATGCCCCTCTCAGGTCCCGGGCCCTTGATTCCCACGCCATCCAGGTATACCGCGCCGCTGGAGGGGGCTTCCAGGCCTGCTATTATCCTGAGCAGAGTTGTCTTGCCGCAGCCCGAGGGGCCTATGAAGCAGACGAACTCGTTCTCATTTATGCTCAGGTTGATATCATGCAGAGCCTCCATCTGCTTTCCATCCGACCTGAATAGCTTGTATAGTTCTTTTATCTCCAGCAAAGCCATATAGGGGATGGTTGTGCCGGACAGGTATAGCTCTTTCTATTGAGAGAAGAAGCGCGACTGGAGGCAGTTTGAGGCAGTCCTGCGTACATATCCTGCGTCCTCTTGTACTGAGGAAATATTTTTGCAATCTCTCCAAGCGCCCAGCTATGAGCTACTATTTTATAGGTGAGGTGCATAATCTATGTTGAGGGTGTATCTGTTGAATCTCTGGGGCAGAAAGGCCATAATTGCAGCGGCCGTGCTGGTTATTTGCTCTATATCAGCGTCGGCCACATTTTATATTGTTAGCGAAGGTGATACCGGCTGGACTACCGGCCTTCGACAGACCATAAATGCATCATTCGATCTCTCAGGCGCATCTGCGGGCACTGGGACTTATCAAAGATATACGGATATGAGCTTCATAGATGTCAGGATGAGTGAGAGGATAGCAGCTAAGAAAGGCACCCTGGACACTGGAGAGAGGATACGCGTCCACGCCGAGGACGTGAACTCAGTGGTTGTTCTCCTGACCAAGGCTGCAGGCTCCCAGAACTTCGATCTGACAGTGAACGAGACCTGGCCAGCAGCTATGAATACCGCGAGGAGCATAGATTACAGGGGCCTGGGTATCTCAGACAGGGAGATCTTTGGAAACAACCGGGACTACGTAGGCTCATCTTATGTTGAGACCACAGACCTGAAGAAGGATCGGACCTGCTACATGGATTTGAAGAACGCCTGGTTTGAGCTCATAATGAACGATACCACAAAACAGAAGGTGGTGGACCTCTACCAGCCTGCGAAACGCATATTCTACACCTTAAGCTCCCGCTCTACAGGCATTACAACCCTTAAATACCATCAGGATAAGGATCGATACACAGTCAACGAGGGCTACGAGAGGTACGAAGGAACATATGCCATAAACAGGAGGGTCAACATGATCTCATCCGGCAGGTCTCCGTACCGCATAGAGGACGACTGGCTGCCTTGCTGCTCTGGACCTGACATCTGGTCCGTGCCCTATACAGAGGAGAAGGTATTTAACGAGCCAACTGGAGCCTCAGATGTATCCGCCTAGATCCGGCCTGGCAATGCTCATGATCCTGATCTGCATAGGCGCGGCCGCAGCTGGAAGCAGCCCAGAGCCAGCTGCCCAAAGACCGCCCATTACCCTGCTCTCCAACCACAGCGTCCTGGAGAGCTCCATGCCCCCAGGACCACCCTCCACTGCCGAGCCAAGCATCAAAGCAACCATCGCAACTGTACCCGAGGGCGTGGAGGTCAGTGCGCAGGTGACAAGCCCTGCAGGCAACCTGGCCTCAGCCACTGCATATATCGTAGATAACCAGAGCAGGACTGTGCTCTGGACGAAGTACTGGGTAATAAGCGGGTCCAGTGCCGACCTGAACATGACCTGGCCGCGCCAGGAGACGAATGTCAGCAACGGCATATCGTCCGTAGGCCCGGTGCTGGCCGTAAATACAGTGGGAGTGCCCGCAAATGAGGCACCTTACCTGGCCTACTCAATTCCATGCCTGATTGAGACCACAGCTGGAAAATCCAGCCAGACAATGCTTGCATATTTTGGCACAGACGGCGAGTTCCATGAGCTTGCAGATACCAAGGGCGTCATCTACTACAAATCCATAGAGTTGGCCAGAGCCACGATGCCCGATATCACATATGGCCAGTATTTAAAGGATAATGTCACATTCCAGGAGGGACAGGCTCAGCTGATGTTCCTCAACCTGAATATCGACAAAGGACTTACACCTTATCCGCCTCTGATTTTTGCCAGGTCTCCACTCCTCCATTACGGCTTGAGGATAGAGATGGCTGCAGCATCAGTAAGAGAGGCGGTTTTGGAAATTGAAGCCACTGATTCTGAAGGGCACGTGGTCAGGTATCTTTCAAACATAGGCGGATAACTTAACCTC
>DATMZB010000475.1:0-6494 GCA_035560655.1 Methanotrichaceae archaeon
CCCCTTGAATGGATTATTCCCGGCCATTACTAAGACCGTGGCCATGTTCAAGTCGCCACTGACAGGCGAACTGGGCGAGTCCTATGCCGGAGGCAGGCTTGCACTGGCGACCAGGTTCTCAGGTCATGCAGCGATCGTGATCCGCGGCGCCTCTGAGAACCCGTGCTACATCTCTATAAACGATGCCAAGGTGGAGATCAACGATGCCTCATCCATCTGGGGAATCGATGCCCAGAAGGCTGGGGTCATCCTGCGCGAGCATGTGCCGGGTCCTGGAAGCAGGAGCATCATTAGGATTGGCCCTGCTGGCGAGAACCTCTCCTGGGTTGCTGGAGTCATGGTAGACACCTACAGGCACTTTGGGCGCCTGGGACTGGGTGCAGTATTTGGCTCAAAGAAGCTTAAGGCCATGGTCATCTCCGGGACTGAAGATGTGGCCGTGCCGGACCCAAAGAGGTACAGGGAGGTCTACAACAAGCTCTACAGGACCGCAGTCCAGACAGATATCATGGAGAAGTACCACGATATTGGAACCTCTATCAACATCAATGTCCTCAACTGGCTCAAGGGCCTGCCTACCAGGAACTTCCAGGCTACATCCTTCCCATACGCCGAGAAGGTCAGCGGCGAGATGTTTGCAGATAACTATCTGATCAGAAAGCTCTCCTGCGCCGGCTGCCCAATAGGCTGCGTACATATAGCTGCCTTGAAGTCGCCATTCGCACCGGGCCATGAGTTCGAGGTGAGGAAGGTCTCCTATGATTATGAGCCCATATTCTCACTGGGCACGATGCTTGGAGTTTCTACTGCTGAAGGCGTGCTCCAGCTCATAGAGGCCGTGGAGAAGCTGGGACTTGATGCCATGTCTGCAGGCGTGATACTTGCCTGGGCCACTGAGGCTTACGAGCGCGACTTAATCACGCCACAGGAGACGCTTGGCGTGCCTCTCCAGTGGAACAACCTCAAGAGCTACCTAAAGGCCCTGGATTACATGGCCAAGCCCCCAAATGAGTTCTACTCGGCCCTGGCCAAAGGTGTGGACTTTGCATCATCCAGGTACGGCGGCCAGGATTTCGCCATGGCTCTTGGAAAGAACGAGGTCTCAGGGTACCACACGGGCCCGGCATCCATAGTCGGGCAGCTCGTGGGCGTGAGACACTCCCACCTGGACAATGCCGGGTACAGCATAGACCAGAAGGCTGCCAAGAAGCAGATGGACCCCGAGAAGATGGTAGACGAGCTAATAAAGGAGGACAACTCCAGGGGAGTTTTCAACTCCCTTGTAGGATGCCTCTTCTCTAGGGGCGTCTACACAGAGGAGAATATAATAGATGCCTTAGGCGCCGTAGGCATAGAGAAGACCAAAGAAGACCTGGATATCCTTGGCAAGAAAATATTCAACCTTAAGTATGAGTTCAAGGTCAGAGAAGGCTTTGATCTGGCCAAAGTCAGGATACCCCGCAGGTTCTACGAGACCATATCCACACTTGGAATGGTTGATCCAAAGACCGTAGATGATATGCTCAGGATGTACAGGGAGAAGAGAGGCTGGGCTCAGCCTCAGCCAGCCCCCACTCAATCCTGAGCATCCATATTCTCCTTTTTGGTTTTCCTTGACCTCTTGCGAGTGCTAGCTTTGCCCCCTTTTTTGGAATTCTCAGATTTAGCGCTCCTGGCACCCTCACTATCAGTACCATCACTCTCTTTTTTAGCGCCCTCTAAATTGGCCTGGCCATCGGATATCTCAGGTTCGGCGACTTTGATCAGACCCCTTGCAACCATCCTCTGTCTGATCATCTCCTGGGCATCATCGCCATCTATGCCGAAGACCTCTGAGATGAGCTCCAATGCCACCTCCAGCTCCCTTTTGGTGGAATGATCGCCCTTAGAGGACCTGGATGCTATCTCGTTTAAATGGTCCAGCGGCTTCTCCACCAGCTCTGATGAGAATTTTTCACCATCATCCTTGCGGATCCTGAGCATGCTGAAGATATGAGGCGTCAGAGGCGACCCGGGATTGATCCTGTAGAACGTGTTGGTCTTCTTCTTCTCCTCCAGGCGTGAGGAGGGCAGGACCCGCCTCTCCAGGGAGATGATCTCCAGCCTCTCAAGCTTGTCGAGCTTGTTTAGGAGAGTGGTCTGGTTCCAGAACGGGCCTCCGCTGCTCGGCCCCAGATCTTTCCAGAGCACGTTTAGCTGGACCCAGCCTCCCTTTCGCTTGAGATATATCAAAAGCAGGGCCAGCGGTCCCTGATCCCTTTGCAGGGCGCAGTATCTGCAAAACTCCTCCAGCATATACGCGGAAAGTGTGCACAACTCTAAAGCCTTTTCGACCTGAGGAAAGAAAGCCTTTTTATTGACTTCCGACGCCTATAATCTCATGCAGGCCATAGTTCTCGCCGCTGGAGAGGGCAGCAGGATGAGGCCCCTCACCTCTGAAAAGCCTAAAGTCATGCTCCCCATCTGCGGAAGGCCGCTCTTAGAGGAGATAGCTCTTAGGGCCATCCAGGCAGGCATAGATGAGTTCGTCTTTGTGGTAGGCTATGGAGCTGATGCTGTCAGATCCCACTTTGGCGATGGATCTAAGCTTGGTGTGAAGATCAGCTATGCCATCCAGGACCGACAGCTTGGGACAGGGCACGCCCTGCAGGCCGCAGAAGGCCAGGCCAAGGAGAGGTTCTTCGTCCTGAATGGAGACATAATCCCAGACAGCGCCGCCCTGAAGAAGATGACTGATGCCAAGATGGCAGTGGCTGCCTTCAAGGTATCAGATCCAGGTAGATATGGCGTCTTCACCATCCAGGGCGGCATCATGAAATCTGTGGTAGAGAAGAGTCCAAATCCACCATCAAACATGGCCAATGCCGGAATCTATCTCTTCAGCAGGTCCATCTTCGATGCCCTATCCGGGGTTCCACTGTCCAGCCGGGGCGAGTATGAGCTCACAGACGGCCTAAACGTCCTGGCCTCAAAGGAGAAGATCCAGATCACAGAGCTTCAGGATTGGATGGAGATAGGCAGGCCCTGGGATATCCTGGCAGTCAATGAAGCACTGCTCTCTAAGTCCACTGGAGGCGGCAAGATCGAGGGCGAGGTTGAGCCGGGCGCGGTCTTGAAGGGATACGTCTCTGCTGGAAAGGGGACCATCATAAGATCAGGTTCTTATATAGTTGGACCAGTAATAATCGGAGAGGACTGCGATATTGGTCCTAACTGCTATATCCGCCCCACTACCTGCATAGGCGACAGGGTGCGTGTGGGAAATGCCGTGGAAGTGAAGAACACCACCATAATGGATGACACCAAGGTGGGCCACCTTGCCTATGTAGGGGACAGCGTGATCGGATCCCGCTGCAACTTCGGTGCGGGAACTCTGGTCTCCAACCTGCGCCACGATAAGAAGAACATCAGGTCATATATCAAGGGCCAGGCAGTGGACAGCGGCAGGAGGAAGCTTGGAGTCATTATGGGGGATGAGGTCAAGACCGGCATCAATACCTCAATATACCCAGGCACGGTCATAGAGCCGGGCTACAGAAGCCTTCCATCCGAGGTGCTGAAGGGACTGGTCGCCTCACCAAGGGATGACATATGAGAGTATCTGCTGTCATCCGTCAGTTTAATCTCTGCAAAGAATCTTTAACATATTGGCCAAGTGATATTACCTTCGATTGGAAAGACCAATGAAGAAAGAGGCCTAGATACAATATCATAACCTAAAGCTTCAGGATGTCAAGGGGCAAAGTTCAAGGAGATCGTCATGAGAAGTTTCATTCCAATAGCCAGGCCTGTCATAGGCGATGAGGAAGTAAAAGCTGTAGGGGATGTGCTCAGGTCGGGCATGCTCACCCAGGGCGAGGTGGTCAAGAAATTTGAAGACGCCTTCTCTGAGTATATAGGCGTCAAGAACTCAGTAGCTGTCAGCAACGGCACCATAGCCCTGGATCTGGCGCTAAAAGGCCTGGGGCTTAAGCCCGGGGATGAGGTCATCTCCCCGGCATTCACCTTCATAGCCACCTCCAACTCCATCCTCTACCAGGGGCTGCGACCTGTATTTGTTGATGTGGACCCAAAGACATTCAATATCGATCCCCTAGACCTTGCTGAGAAGATCACACCAGAGACAAGGGCAGTCATAGGCGTCCACCTCTATGGCCAGCCCTTCGATCTAAAGGCGGTGCAGCAGATCTGCCAGGACCATAACCTGACAATGATAGAGGACTGCGCCCAGGCTCACGGCGCAGAGTATGATGGCAAAAGGGTGGGCAGCTTCGGCATAGGCTGCTTCTCATTCTACCCTACAAAGAACATGACCACAGGCGAGGGAGGAATGATCACAACCGATGACGACGTCCTGGCAGAGAGGCTGCGGCTCCTCAGAAACCATGGGGACACAGGCAAATACAACCACATTGCCGTTGGCTACAACTACAGGATGACCAACATCCAGGGCGCCATAGGCCTTCCCCAGATCAAGAACCTGGATGGCTTCAATGCCAGAAGGATTGAGAATGCAGCATACCTTAGCTCGAATATAAGCAAGAAAGGAATCACCACGCCATACAGGGTAGAGAACGTCACCCACGTATACAACCAGTACGTAGTCAGGGTCGAGGACAGCCTTGGCGCCTCCAGGGAGAGGCTGATGAGCTACCTGCAGGATAAGGGTGTAGGCAGCGCAGTACATTACCCAAAGCCGATCTACAAGCAGCCCATATACAGAGAGATGGGATTTGACAAGGATTCATGTCCAATGGCAGAAGAGGTCTCTGCAAGGGTGATGAGCTTGCCGGTCCATCCATCCCTCAGCACCGATGACCTGAGATACATATCCGATGCCGTTAACAGCTTCGAGGCCTGAGCATGGACGTCGGAGTCATAGGCGTGGGGTCCATGGGCAGGAACCACGTCCGGGTCTACTCAGAACTCAAAGGAGTGGGGACGGTCTATGTATACGATCCAGTAAAGGAGAATGTAGACAGGACCAAAGAGTTTGCAACCGCATGCAGTTCTATGGAGGAGCTCTTAAAGAAGGTAGATGCGACCAGCATCTGCGTTCCAACCAGGTACCACTTCGAGGTAGCCAAGAAGGTCATCTCTGAGGATGTGAACTGCCTAATAGAGAAGCCCATAACCTTGAAGGTCGAGGAGGGCGAGGAGCTGCTCAGCCTCCTGAAAGCCAGGCAGATCACAGCAGGAGTGGGCCACATAGAGAGGTTCAATCCCATAGTAAATGAGATCTCCAAGATCACCAACCATCCTGCCTATGTGGAGATCAAGAGGCACAACCCGACCTCGAACCGCATAACCGATGCCTCAGTGATAGAGGATCTGATGATCCATGACATAGACATAGTCTTCAACGTCCTCTTCAATGGCAGGAAGGACTACAAGATATACAGCGCCGGTAACAGGAACGTGTGCGAGGCGATGGTTGCCTTCGACGGGTCTGTGGTCGCTTTATCTGCGAGCCGGATGTCGTCAAAAAAGTTCAGGACTTTCTATACCGAAGACGAGCAGAGGACCACTGAAGGCGACTTCATGGCTCAGGAGGTCTATATCTACAGAAAGCCCGACAGGTACGAGGCCGTGAATGAGAGGTACCTGCAGGAGAACATAATAGAGAAGGTCCTGGTGAACAAGGTTGAGCCCCTCAAAGTCGAGCTAAAGACGTTCATAGACTGCGTGAGAAGCGGGAAGGAATTCCCGGTAACGCCAGAGCAGGGACTGCTGAACCTGCTGGTGTGCCAGGAGATTGGGAGAGGTATTAAATGAGCTACGTTTCTCACCCCTCGGCGGTTATTGAGAGCACAGATATTGGAGATGGGACCCATATATGGCATTTCGCCCATGTCCGCCAGGGATCAAGGATAGGCAGGAACTGCAACATAGGCAAGAGCGTATACATAGATGCCGGGGCAGAGGTCGGAGATAACGTAAAGATCCAGAACTTCGTCTCGGTGTACAAAGGCGTGCAGATAGGAGATGACGTATTCATAGGGCCGTCTGCAACATTCACAAACGACCTTCATCCCAGAGCCTTCATCTGGTCTGATGAGGACGTGGTCACCACACGGGTGGGCAAGGGCGCAAGCATCGGCGCCAACTCGACCATAGTATGCGGCGTGACCATAGGCGAGTACTCAATGGTCGGAGCAGGAAGCGTGGTTACCAGGGATGTGCCACCATTTTGCCTGGTATATGGCAATCCAGCCGAGCCTAATGGTTGGGTGTGCTACTGCGGCAGGAAGCTTGAGAAGCTGCTGCCTGCTAAGGGCAAAGCAGTTTATAGATGTGACAACTGCGGAAAAGAAGTAGAGATCGCTGGAGAGAGGAGATGATATCTATGACAGAGGACGCTATCGCAGTTGTAGGTCTTGGAAATGCCGGGCTGCCTCTGGCAGCAATCATTGCCGACCACGGCATCAGAGTTATTGGTGTAGACATAAACGCCGAGAGATGCCGGCTCATAAACCAAGGCAAAAACCCTATAC
>DATMZB010000476.1:0-5493 GCA_035560655.1 Methanotrichaceae archaeon
CCATGATGGACCTGATGCAACGAAAGTGTCGAAGATGGTTTCGTCTTTCAGGGATATAAAGGAGCTAGATGCATAGAGGTCTATCCGCTGTGGCTGGAACCTGCCTTGCCTGGGGGGAGTTGATCTTACATCCTTTCAGGATCTGGACTCGACCTGTACGGGAAAGATGAGGTCCGAGAGCGGGCCTCTGATGTCCTGATCTGAGACTTCGATGAAAAGCTTTTAGTGGGCATCGCTTGCCATTAGCTGTCCTGAATGCGCCCGTTCCAGCTAGATGCTCCCAAGCTCACTTTTGACTCAGGAGCTGTGACATTGAAGTAAAGCTCTGTCACTCTGAGTGCATTCATTGCATTCTCAATTCTCAGCTGGAGCTCGTACCTGCCTGCCGGAGCATAGGTCCTCTCAATATGGGGCTCGAGGTCTCCAAGCGATCCGGTAAGGGTGTGGTTGATATCAGAGAGACCTGTGGCAAAGCCGGCCATGTTATAGAACCTCAGAATACTTTTCCCTGGATCTATCTTTATGTAGTTCTCTCTGAGCGTCTGGTTGGCCAGCATCTCCTTGTAGCTCTCGTTGAGCTTGGCGAGTGAGTATGCATAGGGCGATATGTAATAGAGGGTGCTGTTGTCCATGATGCTTGTAATCCCGCCCCTGTCATCGAAGAGCACCGCTGCAAGCTTCGGTCTTTCAGAGCTGTTCAGGTAGAGCAGAGCCGGCACGAAGGGCACCCCGGTATCCGGGATCAGGCTTCCGTCATCGCTGAGCCTCAGCACAGACGCATTCCAGGACCAGGCATATGTCCAGGCATCTCCCGAGCCCATGCCAGTCCTTGCAAGATCCTTGATGAATACTGCACTGCCGGATGGATCAAGGATGCTTGCAGTCACGCTGTTGATCTCTCCTGCCAGGACCCGCATTGTGAAGTTAGCCGGGTGAGTGTCCGAGGTATTGTATCTGGGCAGATCTATGCTCTCAAGTCTCGGGCTTGGCACCACATAGCTCTGGTCGTACAGGTAATACCTCAGAGTCTGGTTGTCTGCCACCCTGATATCCATTCCAGGCCAGATGCTTATGCTCGAGCCTCTGGCTAGAGCCAGGCTGCTCGGGTTTCCCATGATTATGAACTGGGGTGTGGAGGCCAGAACTCTGAGCACTCCAAAGTCGTGGCCCTCCTCCACAGGCAGCACTTCATCAGAGATCTGGAATATGCCGTCTAGGTCGGCCATGTAGATGCTGCCATTGCTGGATATGTTATTGAGATGCACGGCAATGATTGGCATATCTGTTACATTCCCCATCCCGGCCCTGTACAGGTACGTCGAGCCCGGCTTCACTGCAGTGCCGTTGTCCACAGGCCAGCCGTCCTTGAGGAGCTTGGCCATGATCCCATCAGGGTCCACACCGGCCACCTGAAGCTCATACCCGTCCGCAAGGGCGAGGACGTCTCCAGCTTTCGCAGACACAGACTCGTTGGAGTCCAGGAGTATCCGGCCCAGGTAGTCGCCATCGATCAGGCTGGAGTTCCCTATATCTGAGCTGGTGTTCTGGCCGTATCCTGCAAAGAGGAGCTCGCCAAGGAAGCCCACGACATTGTACCGGCCCCAGTGAGAAAACTGGAACTGCCTGGGCTGCACCATGGTGGAGTACATCATGCCATTGGCCGCATAGGTGTCGTTGATGATCTGTGGAGGCTTTATGGGCTGAACCGTCCTGCCTTCGGTGCTGAAGATGGCAAGAGATTCAGAGCCTATCCTATGGCCGTCGAAGTAGAAGCCTGAGAAGTTCTCAGCCTCCCATCTGGCCTGGGCATGGCCTGAGATATTGCCGAGGACCACTGGCACAGAAGATTCCTCACCAAAGGCCGGGCCGCGGATCTCGTAGAGCCCGTACTCAGAGATGATGCCCTCTGGATAATAGATCAGGTCCGGATCATCCAGGACCCTCAGTGCCAGCCCTTCTGCCAGGGGGATGAAGGTGTTCCTGCCAAGGCTCACTACCTCAGAGTTCTTCATCTCCAGGTGGCTGCTGGATATTTCAGAGACCTCAAGCAGTCCGCCCGTTCTATTGCCCTTTGAGAGGTTGAAGTCGGGCCTGTCGCGCACCTGGAAGACGCCGTCGATCTCCACTGATGCCCCATCTTTATGGGGCACGACCCCTGCAACATGGGCCAGGATTCTGGGCAGACCTTCGGGCTTGTAGACATAGGTCTCGCCTGGAGCCACGGTCTTCTGGTCTGCTGCCGTCAGGTTCCTGGTCAGAAGGATCTCTGCGGCGCTGCCGCCCGACGAGATATTCCCCAGTGCCAGAGCATATCCATCTTTGAGATATAATGAGGAATTGGATCTCAGGCTGTGAGTTCCGTTATCATCTATGAGGACCTGCCTGAGATCGCCCTGCGTAAGCTTTGAATCAGAAAACTCGCTTGACAGGTAGCCTGCTAGATAGGGCTTGCCCAGGAATGCTATGGCTCGATAATTTCCCCAGGGCTTGAACTTGAATGACCTGGGCCAGGCACTGCTGGTGTAGGTCAGGTCGCCCTTCCCAACCGTCCTTCCTGAAGGCTGAACTGAGAGGCGCTCGCCTCCGGCGTTCTGGTCTATGTCGTAGAAGAACCAGCCAAAGTCGCTGGCATTCCATTCATCGCTTCCCGTACTCAGACTACCTCTCACCAGCGCCGCTTCAGTGATCTGGGCACAGGCGCATGGGAGGGCGCATAATACAGCCAGAGTCAGTGCCAGGATGTACATGCCAGGCCTGCTTTGGCCAATCTTCCTCGCAGATCGAAGTTGCATGGAAATCTCTACCCGGATAAATGTATATCCTATGGCGTAGCCTTAGGCTCTCCGGAGTTAATCAATGTCAACCATTAAGCATGTTGCGATATATGGCAAGGGCGGGATCGGCAAATCATGCACTGCCTCGAATGTGGCTGCGGCATGTGCAGAGGCCGGAACTCGGGTCCTTGTGGTGGGCTGTGATCCTAAGAGCGACTCGACAATAACTCTGGTTGGCAAGAGAATTCCAACCATGATGGACCTGATCCAGCGTGGGGGCGAGATCGAGGAGAAGGATGTCGTCTTTGATGGATACAAGGGCGTGAAGTGCATTGAGGTCGGCGGGCCCGAGCCAGGCGTTGGCTGCGCCGGGCGCGGGATAATAGTTGCCATCCAGTTCCTGAGGAAGGTCTCAAAGGTGATGGACGAGATAGACCTGGTCCTGTATGACGTGCCTGGAGACATAGTCTGCGGCGGCTTTTCTGCGCCCATAAGAAAGGGGCTGGTAAGCGAGGCCTATATCATAACATCCGGGGAGTATATGCCGCTCTATGCAGCCAACAACATCTGCCGCGGCTTAAAGCGCCTGGGCACTCCCCTGGCAGGGGTCATCTGCAACTCAAGAGAGGCGTCAGGCGAGAGGGAGATAGTTGACAGGTTTGCAAAAGAGCTCGGCTCTTCAATGGTCGCATTCATACCCAAGGACCCGATAGTCCAGGCCTGCGAGCGCAGGGGCGTATCAGTCATAGAGGGCGCTCCAGACGCACCCATTGCCGAGGTCTACCGCGGCCTGGCCAGAGAAGTCTCTGGAGCATCGCAGTCCAAGGTTCCAGAGCCTATGGGCGATGAGAGGCTGAGGGAGCTATCCTGCCTATGAGCCGCATCCTTCTTGCCGGAGATCGCTCATCCAGCGGCAAGACCACAATAGTGGCCGGCCTGCTCTCGGCACTCTGCCACCGCGGCCTCAAAGTCCAGCCCTACAAGGTGGCCATGGACTACATAGACCCCAGCTACCACACCTGGATCACCGGCAGGAACTGCCGGAACCTGGACGGGTATTTAATGACAGAGGACGCAGTTAAGGAAGTCTATTCCCATGCGGCATCTGGCGCTGATGTAGAGGTCATTGAGGGCGTGCGCGGGCTGTATGAGGGCTATGAGGGCGACCTGGGCAGCACTGCACAGATAGCAAAGATGCTCAGATCTCCAGTGATCTTCGTTGTTGATGCCAGGTCCATAACCAGGTCTGCAGCAGCTCTGGTCAGGGGCTACATGGATTTTGACCCAGAGGTCCAGATCAAAGGCGTGATCTTGAACAAGGTCGGAGGAGAAAGACATGCAGATAAGGCCAGGCGGGAGATAGAGAGGTACGCAGGTGTTGAGGTGGTGGGCGTTATACCAAGAGATGAGTCCATGCACCTGGCCATGCGCCACCTGGGCTTAGTCCCGATGTTGGAGGGCGAGTCCAGGCATGAAGGATTTCTTGAGCGGCTGGAGAGGATCAGGTCAATAGTTGAAGAAGGCCTGGACATAGATCGCATCCTGGAGCTGGCATCTCAGGCCGAGGATCTGCCTGAGCCAGAGCCCGACCTGTATAAGAGAAATGATATTGGAAGAGGCCTGAAGATAGGCGTGGCCCTGGACGAGGCATTCAACTTCTACTACCGCGACAACCTGGAGATGATGGAGCTCTCAGGCGCAAGTGTTGTTCCATTCAGCCCTGTGCACGATACCGCCCTGCCGGTGGTCGATGGAATCTACATAGGCGGAGGCTACCCTGAGCTTTACCCTGAAGAGCTGTCCGGGAACAAGGGCATGATAAGCTCTATAGTGCGGGCCCATGAGAGGGGCATGCCCATTTATGCCGAGTGCGGCGGGCTGATGTACATGGCCAGGGAGATAGAGTGGGACGGCCAGAGCCATGAGATGGTGGGGCTTGTGCCTGGACTGTCCAGGAAGGGCAGGACCAGGGTTGTGAGCTATGTCCACGGTCAGATCTCTGAGGACTGCCTGCTCGGCCCCAAGGGCGCACCCCTCATGGGCCATGAGTTCCATCACTCAGAGCTGGTCATGGATGAAGATGTGAGATATGCCATAAAGCTGGAGCGCGGAACAGGGATCAGGGATGGACTCGATGGAATATCGCAGGGAAATATGGTTGCAAGCTATTGCCACATACACAGCGCATCATACCGGGGATTTCCTTCTAAGTTCTTGAAGACCTGCCGCGATTCACGGGCATGAGAATTTGCCCGGACATCATATATTTTCATGACCCGTAGGTATATATCAATGGCTGAGCATCTGTATTATGGTGACTTAAATGGTCAAGATGCCGGCAGATGTTAAAGAGACTTTGGCCAAGCAAAAGCCAGTGCCCATAGCCACAGCGAGCTCTTCTGGAGTGCCCAATGTCGTATTCGTGGGGCTTTTGAAGATAGTGGATGATGAGACTCTGATGATTGCAGACAACTTCTTCAATAAGACAGCAGCCAACCTGGCCGAGAACCCCCAGATCTCCATCCTGTGCTACGATTCCGCGACCAAGAAGTCCTTCCAGATCAAGGGAACCGCAAATGCCTGCAAAGAGGGCGCCAACTTCGATGAGATGAGGAAGTGGGTGAAAGGGGTCAATGATAAGCTTCCTGCCAAGTCCTGCGTCATGGTAAAGGTGGATGCTGTCTACAACGCCATGTGGGGACCCGGGGCAGGCGCGAAG
>DATMZB010000477.1:0-2889 GCA_035560655.1 Methanotrichaceae archaeon
ATCAAATGGCAGGCCGTCATCTTCTATTACCATTTCCATGCCATCGTCAATTTCGCGGCTGCAGATGCGAATTATCCCTTTATTGCCTCTATACCCATGGAGGGCGGTATTGGTAAAAGCCTCCTCTACTGCCAGCTGGACCTCCAGGATCCTCCGCCGATCAAATTTGGAGGCGGCCATGACTTCTTCTACGAACTTCACAGCCGAGGGTATCAACTCTTTCTTTGCCTCTATTGAGGTCTCATGCCAGTCGTTCATTCTTCAACACAGCTTTGCCATTATTCGAGGCCTTCAGTCCATGCATTATATGCCCACCTTTACGTCTCAGGATAGCAGGCTTTTGACTGCATCATCCCTGTTGGGGTGGATAGAGAAGAGCTTGGTAAACCCTGTCACCTCAAAGACCTCTCTTACAAAGGGCTGCATTGACGCAAGCTTTAGCTGTCCCTGCTTCTGCCTCTGCTTCTTTAAAGCTGCTAGCATGACCCTAAGCCCAACGCTGCTTATATACTCCACGCCTTCAAGATCGATTACGATCTTGGACTGATTTTGATCAATGGAGGCATTCAGGGCCGTTTCCACATCCTTTGAGGTTGTGGCATCGATCCTTCCTGATATGCCGATGATGCGAATGTTGTCAACATCCTGCTGGTTGATATCCATACTCTAACCTTCCTCCTAGCTTTTGTCTCATGATGGCATGTATCAGCTTTTCACACTCATGTGCTGATCTTCTATATAATGCCCAAAGTCTCAAGAGCTACTCCCTTTTTACAATCAGTGTGAGAGTATTCTTTCCATCTACGAACTCATACTTCAGATCCTCTACAAAAGACCTTATCAGATGGACCCCCATTCCTCCCACAGCTTTCTCATCCACATCATCTGTCATCGACGGCTCATCGACCTTTGTGGGATCGAACTGGATGCCCTCATCCTCAATTGTCATCACCAGATGGTCGTTCAAAGTCTCTGTGGTTATGTGAATTATGCCTTTTCCACCCTCATACCCATAGTTGATCACATTGGTGCAGGCTTCCTCCACCGCCAGCTGGATCTCCAGTATCTTCTTCATGCTAAACCCAGCCTCGGTCAGGATCTCTTCAACGAACTCTGCAGCCCTGGGAAACTCATCCACAGTAGCCGCAAGGGTGATCTCTCTTTTCTGTGTCATCTTCTTACTCCGCCTTCATGACTACCAGGGTGATATCATCATACTGGCTTTGATCTCCGCTGAACTCTGATATGTCGTCCAGGACCTTCTCCATTATCACCTGGGCTGAAAGGTGGCCGTTCTTGGTCATCACACTGCAGAGGCGCTTTAGGCCGTACATCTCTCCTTTGTTGTTGACGGCCTCAGTCACTCCATCTGTATAGAGCACGGCTACATCTCCGGGCATGAACTGGACCTGGCGCTCCTCATACTCCATCCCGTCCATGGCACCAAGGGCAACTCCTGTGACCTCCTGCTCGGTGCACCTGCAGCCGCCTGTCCTGAAGACCAGCAGCGGAGGATGTCCGGCATTGGCATAGGTCAGGGTATGGGCCTTTCCATCCAGGATGCCGTAGAAGAGTGTCACGAACATCCCTGCACTGGCATCTTCAGCGATCATATTGTTGGCTTCTCTGAGCACCTCTGCAGTCTGAGGCTGGTGGGCAGCATTGGCCCTGACTATGGTCCTGGACAGGGCCATGAAGAGGGCTGCAGGTATGGACTTTCCTGCCACGTCTGCTATCACCAGCCCTTGCTTGCCGTCTGGAAGTGAGATGAAATCATAGAAATCTCCACCCACCTCCATTGCAGGAATGGTCACGGCTGCAAGCTTGAACTGAAATACGGTTGGCGTATGATCCGGCAGGAAGTTCTTCTGGATCTCTGCTGCTATCTGCAGCTCTGCCTTTGACCTCTCCAGTTTTTGCTCAATTTGCCGGCGCTCAGTGACGTCCCGTATTGTCTCTATGGCCCCTATCAGCTTCCCATTAGGCTCATAGAGAGGGGATGCCTTTGCCCACAGGTATGCTCCGCCGGGCTTGAATGAGGGAACAAAAACCTCTGTGATGATCGTGTTTCCTTCCCTGTTGACTGTGTCATATTTTCCCTCTAAAAGCTCGTCAGACCTCAGGACCAGGTCTATGAGCATTCGCCTGCGGGAGCCGTATATCGGCAGGGCGTATTCACAGTCGCCCTTGCCAAGTATCTGGGGTGCCTGTATGCCTGTCAGGCCCTCCATAGCCCTGTTCCAGGCGATCACTTTTCCATCTGTGTCTATGACAAAGGTGGCGTCGGGCAGGAAGTTTATTATATCAGCCATCTTCTGCTCGGCCCTCTTGCGCTCAGTTATGTTCATGGCCACCTGGACCACGCCCGTGATTCTGCCCGAATCATCCTTGATGGGGTTGCTTCTAGCCTCCCAGGCACGGCCATCAGGGGTGATGAGCTCGCCTTCCTGAGCATCTCCGGTCCGAAGAGTCTCTATGACCTTGCAGCCGGGACAGGGCGAGTTGAGTCCCTGTATTGCCTCGTAGCAGTACTTCCCCCTGAGCTGGTCCATAGAAAGGCCCAGGCGAGTTTGGAGTGGCTCATTGATCCAGATGATGCGCATATGGTCATCGAGGTACTCCACAGCCACCTTTCTCAGGCCTCCAAGGATGGCCTCTTTCTCGCGCTCGGACTTGCGCAGTGCCTGCTCTGCCAGTTTGCGCTTGGTAATATCGCGGATGGTTTCTATAGCGCCTATGACGACCCCTGAGGAGTCACGCAGCGGCAATGCCTTGGCCCAGAGATATGCGCCTTCTCCGCCCTTGATCATGGAATTGAAGGTCTCGACAACAATCGTGTCATCGCCCTCTCTATTGAAGCTGCCGTAGCTCTTCTCCAGCTCCTCTCTG
>DATMZB010000478.1:0-3061 GCA_035560655.1 Methanotrichaceae archaeon
ATTAAATTCTCTGGGGTAGTAGATGGACGATTTTTCTGCTCTTATCGGCGGGATTGCTGGAGACGGGATAAACGAGGCTGGCGTAACCATCGGCCGCCTGTTTAACCAGCTCGGCTACAGAATCTACATGTATTATGATTATCCCTCCCTCATCAGGGGAGGGCATAACTCATCCCTGGTGCGGGCCTCCAGTCGCAAGATAGGCGTTCACAGGGACGAGGTGGATGTCCTCATAGCATTGAACCAGGATACAATTGAGATTCATAAGAGCCGGCTGAAGGATAGCTCCTTCATAATATACGACCTGGACAAGGTCAAGGTGGAGGGCCTCTCTCAGAAAGGGTGCGGCCTGCCAGTGTCCAAGATACTGAAGGAGGAAGAGGCTCCCCCCATAATGCGAAACACCTGCATCATAGGTGGGTTTTGCAGGGTCACCGGGATTGAGTGGCCAATCCTCGAGTCGGTGCTGACAAAGCACATACCAAAGAAGCTTGAGCAGAACCTCAAGGTGGCCAGGAAGGGGTACGATGCTGCAGTTGAGTATACGAAGATAGAACGGCTCAGACAGCCGAGCCTGCCAATACTCACAGGCAACCAGGCGATCGGGCTTGGCCTTATCAAGGCCGGGCTCCAGGCATACGTGGCCTATCCCATGACCCCGGCTTCAAGCCTGCTCGACTTCATGGCCAGGTCTGCCCAGGAGTTCGGGCTGAAGGTGATCCATCCTGAGAATGAGATCGCAGTAGTGCTCATGGCACTTGGGTTTGCCTATGCGGGCACCAAAACCGCCATAGGCACATCTGGCGGCGGATTTTGCCTCATGACCGAGGGGCTCAGCCTGGCTGGCAACGCCGAGCTGCCTATAGTCATAATGATGGGACAGAGGACCGGGCCGTCCACGGGCCTGCCCACCTACACAGCCCAGGGCGACCTTCACTTCGTCTTAAACGCTGGCCAGGGCGAGTTCCCAAGGCTGATAGTGGCGCCTGGAGATGCAGAAGACGCCTATTACTGGTCTGGCGTCGCCCTGAACATGGCCTGGAAGTATCAGGTTCCGGCATTCATACTGTCGGATAAGACTGTAAGCGAGGCGCTTTACAGCTTCGACTCAGCATCTGCTGGAGATCCAAAGGAGGAGCCTCCTGCTTTATGGGACGGCCAGGGGACCTACAACAGATATAAGTACACTGACAACGGCGTCTCGCCTCTGGCTTTCCCTCCTGATAAGCGGGCTATAATTAAGGTGGACGGCTACACCCATGACGAGTACGGCATAACCACTGAAGATGGAAAGATCACCACCTCCATGGCCGATAAGCGCATACTCAAGGAAAAGTCTCTTGCATCAGAGATGGAGAAGTACGAAACGGTCAAAACATTCTCACAGGGAAAGACTGCGCTGGTCTGCTGGGGCTCAAACAAGGGAGTCTGTATGGAGGCAGGGGAGAAACACGGCCTGAAGGTAGTTCAGGTACTGATGCTCTCTCCCTTCCCGACTGAGAAGCTTAAAAAGGCTCTGGATGGCGTGGATAAGACCATAGTCGTAGAGTGCAACGCCACTGCCCAGCTGGGACGCCTGGCCCGCTGCAATGGAATCCAGTTCGACCAGGAGATATTGAAGTACAACGGACGGCCGTTCTCACTGAACGATCTGGAAGCAGAACTTGGGAAGGTGTTGAAATGAATCCTAATGAGCTGGGCACCTATACCAGGAACACCTGGTGCCCTGGCTGTGGCAACTTCTCCATTCTAAACACCATGAAGACTGTGCTTGCCTCTCTAAACGATGAGGGCTATCCACTTGACAAGGTGGTCCTGGTCTCAGGAATTGGCTGCCATGGAAAGATAGTGGACTATCTGAACGTGAACAGCTTCTACTCTATACACGGCAGGACAATACCTGTGGCCACGGCCATAAAGCTGGCCAACCCCGACCTCAAGGTAATCTGCTTCTCTGGAGATGGAGATTCACTGGCTGAAGGGTTAGACCATCTGATCTTCGCAGCCAAGAGAAACATAGATATCACTCTCATACTGCACGACAATCGGGTCTATGGCCTGACCACTGGCCAGTACACGCCTACGTCCCCACTGGGCTTCAAGGGAAAATCGACGCCTCTTGGGACTGAGGAGCTTCCCATGAACCCTGCAGAGCTGATGCTGGTGAGCGGGGCGTCTTTCATAGGCAGGGGCTACACCCACGGCATAGACCTGCTAAAGAAGCTCTTTAAGGATGCCATAATGCACAAGGGCTTTTCATTCGTGGATGTGCTTCAGGTCTGCGTGACCTACTTCAATATGTACGACACCTATAACAAGCTGGTCTATGAGGTCAAGGACAATGACACGTCCAGCTTCGACGAGGCAATGAAGATCATAAGGTCATGGGACTACAACAGCATGGAGTCACCCATACCCCTGGGCAAGTTCTATGACAGGGACCTGCCCAGGTTCGACCAGGCCTTCCCTGGGTACCAGCCTCACACCGTCGACAGGGATGCAGAGATAAAGAAGGTGCTTGAGAGTTTCATCTGAGGTGATTTGATGGATAAGTATGTTTGCACAGTATGTGGATATGTCTATGATCCAGATAAGGGCGATCCAAGCCAGAACATAGCTCCCGGAACGGCATTTGAGAACCTGCCTGATGACTGGCTCTGTCCTGAGTGTGGCGTTGGCAAGGACATGTTCAAGAAGCAGGAAGCCTGAAGGTTGGAGCAAAATGCTCAATCAAAAGATCAACGAGGCTCTAAACGGGCAGCTCAATGCCGAGCTCTACTCATCCTACCTGTACCTTTCCATGTCGGCCTACTTCCAGTCCATAAACATGCCTGGGTCTGCAAGCTGGATGAGGGTTCAGGCAGGTGAAGAGCTGGTGCACTCAATGAAGTTCTATGACTACATCAGCAGCAACGGCAAGGTCATGTTGGCACCGGTGGCAGGCCCGCAGACATCCTGGGACTCGCCTCTGGCAGCCTTCGAGAACGTCTATAACCACGAGCTCAAGGTTACAGGACTTATACATGGCTTGGTAGACGCGGCAACATCAGAGAATGACTGT
>DATMZB010000479.1:0-3940 GCA_035560655.1 Methanotrichaceae archaeon
CTCTTATGGCGGTCTTCTCCAGCCTCTTTAGATGAGACTCGTTGGCCTTTATGACCTGCGACATTGTGGGGATGCAGTCGCTGAGCTTAATTTGCCTCTGTGTTACCTCTTTCACTCTAATGGACAGAGAGCCGTCGCCTCTCCTCCTGACTGTGCCCACTCCAGAGAACTTTCCTATCTTTAGGATGACGTGATCGCCCTCGACCAGGTCACCAGGCTGGCTTTCGATATGCTCCTTATCGATCCACTTGCCCTTGATGTGGCCCCTCATGAGCGAGTCGCGGCAGGTCACCACCTTCTTTTCTGCCTTATCTGCCAGGAGCACAGCTCCTGCCAGCTCCAGGTCAAGCTTGTATGTTCCCGAGGTTATATCGAACCATAGCGTGGCTATGTGGTAGCCGTCCAGGATGACCTGATCCCTGCGGTCCAGGCCTGCTATCTTGTTTAGGAGTATTATTCTTCCATCAAGAAGATCTGCATAGCCGTAGCTGCCTTTGAAGAGATCTCTTAGAAGCTCGCGGCCTGCTCCTGAACAGAGCCGTACATCTGCAGGAGGCGAAAGGTCAATTCGCTGTCCAGAGTTTCCGCAGATAGAACACTTCTCAGAGAGCAATGGGACGTTGCATGCCTGGCACCAGAAGATCTCGTTATGTCCAGGCGCAAATGTTCTTCCAGTTTCCCCCATGTGTTATCAGATATGGATGATGATGCGGGTATTTAACTTTTAGCAGCCGGTTAGAAGGCATTGGCCTTCGATCAAGGAATAGGCCCAAAGATTCAATATGACCTCTGTTTAGCAGATAAGTCAGCGGCATAAAGCCGAGCTAGACATGAGCGCCTGGCCTTATCTATATGTATGCGAACAGCCAGAAAGGTCACCCAAAAACGGCTTCGAAGGAAGTTTAGCAGGCAGGTCGGTCCTTCAAGCCTGACCATCATTTAAGGCACTCTTTGCTCAATTGCAAAACATAGATCATACCCCATTTAAATCCACATCCTAGATGCAATATCCTAAGAGGTGTATCGATTGGCCGAAGGTTGATAATTGGCCATACCATCAAGCAGGGATGCATGATTCAGGGATGGAAATGTCACCTATTGATCTGGTTTTAAAACTTCTATCCCTCGCTGAACGGAGCAATAGCCTTTAATGGCTCGCCTGTAGGCCAGCCGCTCCATGCCAGCATAAGGAGCTTCCTGGCCGTCCCCAAACAAAAGGTAGGCATCATGGCCTCCTGCCTTCCAGAACATGTACATCTCAGGGCCCAGAAGCTTGACATTGAGCTTGATGATCCTGATGGTGTCTCCTTCCATTGCCCCTATCTCCATGGGCTTGCTGGCAGGAACCCTCACCTCAGTCCCGTTCTCTGCCACCAGCAATGCTTCTATCCTGGCCGGATCGAGGGCATACTTATCGATAACTGTGTACCCATCGCTGTGAAAAGTGCCAAAGACCACCCCAGGGCCTTCATAGGACTTGACAAGGTAATCCTCTGCAGCCGCCCCACCTAAGATGAGCGCCAGACAAAACAAGATCCGGATCACGGCGCTCAAGTCACCGCCTGGATCTTTTCGATATCTATGCTGGCAATCTTTCCATTCAGAGGGTTGAGGCTATTTAAGTGTGCAATTAATGCATCCTCTGATCTTTCGATCCCCGGGCAAGGGATGGCCAAAGCTGAAGCTGAGATCGAGTTGCTCAAATGATTCACCTATTCCACGTCCTAAAATCCTATGATAGCCATATCAGGCTGAAAGGTCTGCAGCCTGCCGTTTTCTGATCTCAGTGCTATAGAGGGCGATGGCTTCATGCACCACAGCCAGGCTATGCCGAGCTTCAGCTCAGCTTGAGCATATTATCATATGCCCAGCTCGATGAACGATCCTCTGGAATAAGATCCATGACATCTCAATGCCAGGTCCCTGCTGGCTGTAATGACATTTCAGCTATGATTGGAAGAGCTAGGCAATACGGGTATGTATCAGAAGATATAGCTTTTGAAGAAATGATACTTAATGGAATATTGGAGGCAGAACGCTTATCAGAAGTTAGAGCAGAAAGTAAGTATCCTCCGCCATTAACTCAATTCAGTACACTTGAATGAGGTTTGGAGGAGATAGGACTTCTCTCCATCTGGCATACCTCCTGGTATAATAGAAATGCAAATCGCAGGTCGTCAGATCTGCCCTTCAAGATCAGAGGCAAATATGTCTGCACCATATTCAGGTCGAGGGAAGAATCTGATCTCTCTTTGGCAGCAACTTACCATCCAGGAAGTTCTTGAATGAGATGAAGACCGGCTCTGGAAGATCGTTTATGCTGAAATAGCCGCTCTCTGTAAATTCAACATCTTTTGGCTTCAGCTCACCAGAGGCCCATTGGCTTTGGGCCCAGACGGTTATGTAATGCGTATCATACTCTGCAGAGATATCTTCGACAAATCCCAAGATCTCCAGGCCTTTAATCTTGATCCCGATCTCTTCTGCAGTCTCACGGCACGCAGCATCCAGGGCAAGCTCTCCAAACTCAACATGACCGCCGGGCGGCGACCAGGTGCCCGCGCCAAATGATCCGGCCCTCTTGATCAAGGCGATTTTTCCGTCCTTCCATACCAGCACCCCGACTCCGACTTTGACCGACCTTTGCACCATGTGCTCATCACATTATCATCAGGCCTTCTTAAATGGAGGGGTTTTGAGGCGATATATTTTGAGGTGATCAGCCTTGAGACGATAAGTTCTGAGATGACCAGTTTGTAGCTAAGGCCAGCAGAGATGAAGCGCACGGAGCTTAGATCACCCATCCAGACATATCTCATAGCTTGGGAACACCACAGAGCCCTACAGGTCCAGCACGAACCTCCCCCGATCCATGATGCACCTGCCCTCTACGAAGATCGAGGGGTCCCTTATCAGCAGGTCGGTATGGAACTTGCTGCTTGACCTTCCCAGCCCATAAGAATCACCAAATGCGAAATGTATGGTGCCCATGGCCTTCTCATCCAGGAGCATATTGCCTATGATCCTGGCGCCGGGGTTGAGACCTATGCCGAACTCGCCCACGGTCTTGGTCGCAGGCAGATCGTAATCGCATATCTCAAGGAACTTCTCAAAGACCCTATCAGGACCGCCCGGAGATTTTAGGCCTGTAATTAAGCCATCTTTCAGTTCTATAGAAAAGGGGTGCCCTACCATACCCAGGCTTCCCACGCTTCCGTCTATGACCATCCGTCCATTCATGCCCTCCTCGACAGGAGCAGTATAGATCTCACCCGCGGGGATATTGCCATAGAGACCCTGCCTTGAGAGGTCGCCGTTGTTTATAATGAACTTCCTCCCGCTTAGGCTGAACTGGATATCTGTTCCAAGGTCTGTCTTTATGCGCACTGTTTTATCAGCCAGAACATCCCTTATCCTGTTGCACATCCTGTCCAGAAGAGGATAGTCTATCTGCACTGCATCCTTCATCTCAGCATTGAACCCTGGCATCATGCATATCCGGCCCTTGTACTGCAGAGGCAGAGATATGAGGTAATGTCTGAATGCCACCTCCCTGGATAGGTCCAAGCCATCTCCAAGGGATTCAGTCTCCAGGATATAGATCACTACATCCGCAGATACCAGGGCTATGGCCTGTGCATCGGTTATTCTCTCCACAGGCCTTATGGCGGTTGGGATATAGAACGCCGTTACTGTGCCTCCGAGGCGCTTGACAGCCAGGGAAATGTCCTCTGCAAATTCCAGCTTATGCTCATCCGTGAATATGACCACGTTCTCTCCCGGCTGTATCTTCAGGCAAACAGATGCCATGATGGAGGCGTAATCGGAGCTAGCGGCATTCATAGATATTATTCACGGCACTTTAGTATATAATGATTTCAGATACCCATAAAAGCACTCCCATGACAAATACCTGGCTTTATAACGGATGGTCTATGAC
>DATMZB010000480.1:0-4661 GCA_035560655.1 Methanotrichaceae archaeon
CTCCAGAGAGGCATCGGTCTTTATGCCAATTCCCGTGAAGTGAGTCCTGGATGCATTAAAGCCCAGTTCGCGCAAGCTTTCTACAACGGAATCTACCTTGCCTGGAGTCCCTCCCAGCTTTTTGCAGAGACGATGATGATCGTAGTACATGGGAACATCAACCTCGCCTCTGCAGGCCTCCAGAAGCTTTCTGGCAGGTGCGTTCTGGCCGACTTCAGGTATGGCTCTGCTTATGACCTCTCTATCCTGTATAGGTCCAAGCCACAGGGGGCCGGCTATGACGGTCCTGCCTCCACAGGCTTCACAGGCCTGGGTGATGGGTACAAGCACTGCTGAAAAGCTGCCGCAGCCATGGCAGTGCTGTATGTATCCCATCTTCTTCAGGGAATCATCCGCCGGCTTTGCGCCCTGCTCTACCCGGAGATAAGTCCTGACATAGTGCTGTGTGACGTGCGTGAGCATTGGAACCATGGCCTTGTCGAGCCTTGCCAGCTCACGGGCTGCCTGGCCCAGAAGGATTCTTGCACCCATCTCCCTGTGGTAGTCGGTCTTGACTGGCACTGCCATGTACTTCCGTATGCCGCTTTGGAGATGAGCGCCGCACAGAGGCGCAGTGTCTGTGGCGGTGATGAATAAATATTCTAAAGCCGACCTGGCAGCGGCTGAGATGAAAGGCGATGGTGAGCCGAAGGGGTCCAGGTCCACGGTCTGGAAATGCCTCTGGTGCATGAGCACGTTGGCATTGGAGCAGGAGACCTCGCACCTGGTTAAATCATTCCTCTCCAGGTTCTGGCTGATTCGCTCACAGGCCAGGGGATTGACGTCGTTTAAAATAACCCGGGCCACTCCTGCCTCCTTGGCAACCCTCAGGCCCCTGGCCCCGCTGGATGCCAGGCCGTCAAGGTACTCGGATATGCCCAGGGATTTGGCCATAGCAACGCCTATGTCTCTGTTCAGCTTCATCCTGGGGTTGTAGAAGACGCCCTCGGCATCGAAGGTGACGGCGCCCTCCTCTATTAAATCTGCCATTGAAGCTTGAGCATGAAGGCTGCGGGTATAAAATGGTACCTGGTGCCCCTTATAGAATGGCGATCTCAATTCCAAGGATGTAATCGCTCGTAGAGGGGAAACAATTTGCCTGAGGTAGAAATACCGCAAACTCAGGCAGAGATCTCCAGATCCAGGAAGGCCGAGCACTATAGAGGAACACATTAAGTACTCATGAGGGCACTACCGTGAACACATGAGCAAGCTATTGGAAGATTTCTTTGCCGAGTACGCAGCGATGTTCAATAGGTCTTTAGGCGAGGTGCCAGATATCGATGCCATCACAGGAGTCTTTGCCAGTTGCTTCATTGCCGCAGATCCAAATGGCGTTGCCTGTGGGAAGAACGATGATCAGCTCCGTGCCGCCATTGCCCAGGGCTACCAGTTCTATAAAAGCATAGGAACCAAATCCATGAAGATCGTTTCTCTGGAGGAAACTCCCCTGGACGACTGCCATTCGATGGTCAAGGTGTACTATCAGGCTCTCTACCGTAAGTCGGACGGCAGAGAGGAAACTATCGACTTTGATGTGATCTACCTCCTCCAAACCATCGGCGAGAGGCCGAAGATATTTGCCTACATCAGCGGCGATGAGAGGAAAGTGCTAAGGGAGAGAGGCATTATATAAGGCTTGAATCTGCTGGAGAAGAACTATAGATTCGAATACTCTAAGCCTCTTTGCTTGACGATGGGCGTGCTATCGCTTCTATCGAACAGCTCCTGGCCAGCACTTGCCTGTAAACATGATTGTTCCCCGCGTCTGCGGGTAACCCCTACGCATATAGGCCAGATCTAGGGCAGAAAAATGATAGCTTCAGATTCACATGTATCCAAATCTCATTGCGGTAGTAGGCATACTATCGCCTCCACTAGCGGATCCTTGCCAGATCCTGCCTAGAATCAGAAATGTCTCCCGCGGACGCGCTTTTGGGGGTATGGCCTGAGACGCCCAGCTAGTTAATGCCTGTCCCAGAAAGCTTTGGTCGCTCTTCTCAGGTTTATGCCCTCAATCTGAATCTTGAGAGCATCCATTATGGACATGTATAAGGGCCATGGCCTTGAGTGGCATATCGCTCGTTATCATCCGGCAAACCTCATGATTCTTTTCTGGTAGGTTTTGAGTCATGCCCTAAAGATGAAACTGGGTCGGGAGATATCATTTATCGGATGTTTTACAGCAAAAAGATTCATTACCAGCGATTCTGCTCTCGACCAAATACGCATGAAGATGCCCTTAAAATATCCCGTGAATTGAGTTGAGCACCGCCTTAAGTCCGCTCAAAGTCTCATCCAGCTCAGCCATGATCGTCTTACCGGACCCCGGCCTCATGACCGGACCCACGTCTGGCAGGCTGAGTGGTTCAAGTCCTGTGACGTTCTCGAAGAGCTCTACAAAGCGGCATGGAAGAGACGGCATCTCCTGGCCGCGCATGATCTGGAATGCCATCGTCCATGCCAGGGGAACCACTGAGAGGCTGTACCCGCCTCCACCCAGGGCCAGGAGCCTGCCTTCACAGTATCTGTCTGCAAGCTCGCATATCCGTTGGACCAAGCTGCAATATCCGCCAAGAGTCAGCCTGAGGCTGGTCAGAGGATCTGAGTAATGAGTATCAATTCCTATCTGGGCCACCACTGCCTTTGGCCTGAACCAGTTGAATAATGATGGAATAATGTCCTCAAAGGCGTGAACGTAGGCATCGTCGCCTGAGTACTGGGGCATGGGTATGTTGACGCAGTAGCCCTTCCCAGGCCCGCGGCCGACCTCCTCTATGAAGCCGGTTCCTGGAAAGAGGTACTTTCCTGACTCATGCATTGATACCGTCAGGACATCCGGGTCCTGATAGAAGATCTCCTGAACCCCGTCTCCGTGGTGGCCGTCTATATCTATGTAGAGGATCCTGCTGAACTTGTCTTTGAGCCTGACTATTGCCAGGGCCGGGTCGTTGAAGATGCAAAACCCCCCTGCCCTTGAAGGAAATGCATGGTGCAGCCCTCCTGCTATGTTCATCGCCCTGCAGTCGGACCGGATCAGGCTCTCAGCGGCCTCCATGCTGGACCCGGCAATGAGCCTTGAGGCGTCATACATGCCCTGAAATACAGGCGTGTCCACATCGCCTAGGCCAAAAGACAGGTCGGGCTTCTCGGCCTTGACTGCGTCTATGTAGGCCTTGTCATGGATCTGCAGGAGGTCTCTCTCGCTTGCCAGATACGGCTCTATGACCCTGACATCATCTTCTTCGAGCAGCCCCGCCTCGCTCATTAGGGCGTGGGTCAGAATCAGCCTGGCTGGCTTTAAGGGATGATCGGGGCTTAAGTTGTAGCCCGTGAACCTATCTGTGTAGTAGAAATAGATCATCCTGGATCAGATCACTTGTAGCCCTTTTCCACTAAGCCATCGCTCCAATAGTTGTCGCACTTCGGGCAGTAGTAGATTGTCTCAATCACTATCTTCTGCCAGCTGTCGGCATCCAGAGCACGGCGAAGCTCCTTGTGCTCGCACTCATTGCCGCACTTTGGGCAGAAGGGAACGTACTGCTCGAGAACGGCCAGATCATCATCTGTCATCTTCAATCCTCTGCTTAAATCCCACCTCACTGGCAAAAAAAGGTATCGGCCTAAATCGGGCTGATACCGGCTATGGCGCAGCCGGCCAGAAATCCAACTATTGTACCCCCATTTAAAAAAGGCAGACCGGCCTGAGGCTTTTCCCTGGATGTCATCATCAGGGCCATGAACCCCAGGTATGTTCCAACCAGTGCCCCCAGAGCAGGGATATTTATGCCGAAAAGGACGCCAGGTGCTGGAAGAGACCAGTTTGCAGAGACTGTCAGGACTGTGGGTATTATTGCATCTCCCAGGCCCAGGAAATAGGCACCCTTGCCCTTTCCAATTGTCTGCTCCCTCATGAAGCTGTAGTCGCGGCTCTTGGGCACAACGAATAGAAGCGGCGCCTTGATGTTTATCACGCCCTCTGCCAGAGTCACCATGTGCTTGGTCTTGTAGACCGAGATGGCGTCGTATACGGCCAGAACACCGAGAAGTATGAGCGCAGGCAAGGTGGTCATGCTAATTCCAAAGAGGGCAGCAATGCCTCCGCATATGAATATTCCCAGTATGTCTATGATGTACCATTCCGGATAGAACCTTAGTAGAAGCAGCACTGCCACGGTGATGACCAGGGCGATGACCGGCTGGATCAATGATGCCAGTATATAGAATATGCTGGTGGCCACAGAGAGCAGTATGAATGCGCCCACCAGCTTTCCCCTCCTAAGCCTGATTGCCAGCAGCAGGACGGCTGTAAAGACCAGTACCAGGATGATATACATTATGGGGTTCTCTGGCGATTGAGGATTCTGGAAAGCCCTGGCATCGCTGGCTATCAAGGTCGGCATCAGGGCAAATGACAGGATCTGCACTGCTATCACAAACAGCAGCATTACATACATGGGCGCCTGGCTCTCTTTGTTATTCTCGGAGGTCATCCCTATAAAAAAGGCTCCACATGCTTAAATAAGATGCCCTGACTTTGACAGCAGCTCAAGATATGATTCCCTGATAGACTCTTCAAGCCCCAGGCGGGTCAGGATCTCCATTACCTGATCCCTCTTCTC
>DATMZB010000481.1:0-3468 GCA_035560655.1 Methanotrichaceae archaeon
CTGAAGAGGCCGCACCGGCACCTGCCAAGAAAGGTCCCCTGAGTGCAGAGAAGCTTGAAGAGATTATTAAGAGTGAGTTTTCCTGAGGTATTCAATGGCTAAAGTCATAGTGTATCCTCCAACCAGCATGATCCTTGCAGACCTCGTGGAGAGGATGGGCCACCAGGCATTGGTGGTGCCAGGAGAGGTCAGGAAGAAGGTGACTGCACAGGGGATAGATTCTCCGCCCCTAAACGTCACGCCAGAGGAGCCCAAGAAGGGCCTCCGGTGGGCAGCAGTCGATGTCCCCTCCGGCGTGCGCGGAAGGATGGCGCTTATAGGTCCAATGATAGAAGAGGCAGATGCAGGCATTATAATGAAGGACTCGGGCGTCCTTACGGGCTGCTCGGGCTGCAACAGAACCAACGAGCTGGTCAGATTGCTCATAAAAACCAAGGGCATTCCAGTCCTGGAAGTCAACTACCCCAGCGACGAGGCTGAAGCCCGGACGCTCGTCCGCCAGGTAAGGGAGTTCCTGGAGGGATTGAAGTGATAAGGATAGCAGAGCTAGCCTGCGGTCCCGAGTACAGCGGGATACAAAAGGAGATAGAGCGGGCGGCAGAGATCGTCGGGGCAAAGATCGTCTATCCAGAGGTCGACCTGGAGGATATTCTCAATGTAGAGAAGAAGTTTGGGGTGTCTGTTGCCAGCGGCGACTTGAACCTGGCAATGGCCAGAGCCGTGCGCATAGCCGAGAACCCGGACCTGGCAGATGCAGTAATAGTCATGACCTGCTTCAGGTGTGCTGAGGGAGCCATTATCAGGTCCGAGATCCGGAAGTTCATTCACGAGAAGTCCAGGCTGCCAGTGCTCAGCTACTCATTTACTGAGAGGACAACTGCCGAGACCCTCCTCACAAGGATGGAAGCCCTGGTCACCACTGTCAAGTACAAGGGCCTCCTGGCCAGGGAAAGGCAGACCGGCCTCACAGCGGGCATAGATTCAGGATCTACCACCACCAAGTCAGTGGTCATGAGGGACAACCAGGTCATAGGAACCGGATGGGTTCCAACGACTGAAGTGCTCAAGAGCGCAGATGATGCCTATGAGGCAGCGCTCAAGGAGTCCGGAGTCAAGAGAGAGGACGTTCAGGCTGTGGGCGTCACTGGATATGGAAGGTTCCTGGTAGGAAAGCACATCAATGCCAAGCTGATCCAGGAGGAGATCACAGTCAACTCCAAGGGAGCTGTCTTCCTGGCCGATGCCCAGAAGGGGCCTGCAACGGTCATAGATATCGGCGGAATGGACAACAAGGCAATATCAGTCCAGGACGGCATACCCGGCGGGTTCACCATGGGCGGGATATGTGCGGGAGCCTCGGGACGGTTCCTGGAGCTGACTGCCAAGCGTCTGGGCGTGGACATAACCCAGCTTGGAAAGCTGGCTCTCAATGGCAACTATGAGAACGTGGCCATGAACAGCTACTGCATAGTCTTTGGGACACAGAGCCTTGTAAACAGCCTCTCAATGGGCTGCAAGCCCGAGGACGTGGCGATGGCCGCCTGTCACAGCGTGGCAGAGCAGGTCTTTGAGCAGCAGCTGCAGGAGGTAGAGGTCAAGGAGCCGGTCATCATGGTTGGAGGAACCTCGCTCATTGAGGGTCTGCCAAAGGCCATGGAGCAGCTCCTGGGGATAAAAGTGATAGTTCCCAGGTATGCCCAGTACATAGGTGCCGTGGGCGCGGCCCTGCTGGTCTCAGGCCTTCTGGAGGGTTGAGACATATGGAAATGGAGCCCATGGAGGTCTTCAAGGTTGAGTCTCCTGGTGAGGATTTTGGAGCTAAAAAGTACCGCGAGCTCATAATGGATATCCTCCAGGACCTGGGCCTCATAAGATCAATAGGCAGGCTTTATGTCTACATAGATATCAGCCGCCCGGTCTTCGCCGTCTATGGCTTGATACGAACTGGCATGCCGCCTCTCACGGTTCGGGATATTGGGGATCTGGCCAAGACACAGGGCGGATACCAGGTCAAGGTCAATGATGAGGAGCATATGGCTGACCTGCTCAAGGTCCTCTGGGCTCATTACGGCAGAGAGCGCGTTGAGCAGCCGGCCAGAGACCTTGTGGTCATAGCCTCAGACACTTCGCCTGCAGACCTGGTGGTGACAGATGTGGAGGCCGAGTTCCGTCAGGACCTCACAGATGCCCTCATAAGGATCGCTCCAGAGGGATTCAGGAACCGCAGAAACGAGATGACAGAGAAGAGCTTCTTCTTTATAGCAGCTGAGGACACCTTAACCCCGGAGCTCATAGAGGAGATGAAGTCCAAGATCAGGAGTATGCAGAATGCTTGAGCCTGTGATGTTCACCGGAGGAGTGTACAAGCACGACCTGGTGATGGAGCTTATAGAGGACCTTGGAGGGTATATACTCCAGAAGAACGTGACCCAGAGCGAGGTCATACTTCTGATGCTGGTTCCTACCGAGGACATGCCGGCGATTAAGGCCCTGATCTCTGATCTTCGGGGAGAGCTTGTAAGGGCGCCTCTGGCAGGCACAGAGGTGGCAGTGGTGACTCCAACGCTCGCGATACACCACCTGCCTCACACCGCCTGCGATATCGCCGAGTACCTGCGCAGGAACGGGGCCAAGTCCAATATGATTGGACTTGCCAGGGGCGTTGGAAGGGAGATCGCCCAGATCAACGAGTACGAGTCTGCACTCATAAACGAGCACGATGCAGCCGTGTTCATCTTTGGAAACTTCATCGAGTGCATAAAAAAGAAAGAGAGCCTTTACAGGAACATATCCGTGCCCGTGGTGGTTACGGGCGGGCCGGATATTGCAAAGTCAGAGATGCCATATGCATTTGAGTACGTGCCCGCAGTCGGACGCATAGCTCACAGGTCCAAGAAGGCCAATGAGCTTGGAACCCTGGACAAGATAATCGACTCCATTGGCAGGGCACTGGACAGGACCAGGGCTGAGATTGGAAAGGACCCTCTGACCACATCTCCGCCGAGGGTCATGGATGCAGTTAGGGAGCAGATACCTGAGATTGAGTACTCATTTTCTCCACTGCCCATAGCCCTGAACCTGAATGGGGTCAGGGTCAAGCTGCCATATGATAAGTACAAGGACGCAGTCAAGGCGGTCAAGTTCGATGAGGGCGTGACCGTGGGAGAGATCGCCAAGGTGATGCCTTCAAAGATGAAGGATTACATCCTGGTAAGAATACTGCCCATGTCCGAGACCGGGTTCGTCTTCTAGACGGACCCGAGTCTCAAGGTTCATCTTTTTTTCCGACTTGCAGTACAGCCAGCACTTGCCTATCGATGTGAGAGTTCCCTCCAGTTGGGGGATCAGGGGGTGGGCCTGTCGCGGCCTGGAGCGACATCCCAAGAGATATGGGACGAAAAAAAGAATTTCAGGAGTGCTTTGCATATGATACAATTATCCATAGCCTGATCATCTTTCCAATATCTC